>DPJQ01000262.1 GCA_003542935.1 Lachnospiraceae bacterium
TGTAGGGAGTGGGAAACGCCGCTTGTACGGTGCTGTATGAAATTTTTCAATCTATGGTAGGTCAATACTGGTGTGCGCTGCCTGTTTGGTCTATCCGCAAGAGCTTCAAAGCATATCAAGGCTCAATCCGTAAGTAGTAAATGGGTAGTAAATTCAAGCTGCTGT
The DNA here is from genome assembly GCA_003542935.1 of Lachnospiraceae bacterium. Classification (GTDB taxonomy): domain Bacteria; phylum Bacillota; class Clostridia; order Lachnospirales; family Lachnospiraceae; genus UBA11957. The sequence goes on from DPJQ01000262.1 coordinate 166, forward strand.
CTTGCGGAAATGCCCGTAAACTGGGGATTTTTTGAGATAATCATTTGATTTATTAAAAAATCCAAAAAAAGTATACCATAACCTCCGACAAAAGTATACCCCGGATATGCTAGAATATGGGCATCTTAAGAAAATACGTGTATGAGTACACATTTATGGGAGGAAAAAGAAATGAAAGCGAAAAAAGTAGTTTCTCTGTTGTGCGCAACGGCTATGGCCGTGTCCATGCTGGCAGGCTGCGGCGGTGGCGGCGGTTCCAAGTCATCCGGTGCGTCGGAGGCAAAGGAGAGCGCAGCGGGTACGGAAGGCAGCGGGGATGCCGGTTCCGGGGCGGCTCCCGCGGCCAGCGGTGAGGCTTACAACCATGAGGCCATTGAGAACGCCGGTGATATCACCATCACCATGATGGTATCCGGCGTGGCGGCGGACAACGATTTTGAGACGGAGCAGCTTCCGAATCTGGTCAAGGAAAAATGGCCGAATGTGACTCTGGAGGTGACCAAGCTTCCGGACGACAACTACTATACATCCTTGAAGACCAAGCTGGCCTCCGGCGAGTGCCCGGATATCATCCTGGCCCAGCCCATGTACGCCGGTTCCAATGCCTGTTACGCGCTGGCCGATGCCGGTTATCTGGCGCCCCTCAATGACCTGGATGCCCTTGGCAACATGAATGACCTGTCGGCCGTAACTTATGACGGCAACGTGGTCGTGTGTACCGCCGGTGTATCGATTCTGGGAACCTATTATAACAAAGCTATTTTTGACGAGTGCGGCATCACTGCCGAGCCCGCTACATGGGACGAGTTTTTGGATGCCTGCCAGAAGATCAAGGATAAAGGCTATCAGCCGATCGTGATGGGCGACAAAGATATGTATGTGCTGCAGTTCGGCCTGTACCAGATCGCCTGCAACGAGATTTACGCGAAAAACGCGGAGTACGACGACCAGCTCAGAACCGGCGATACCAAGTTTACCGACGAGGGAACCTGGGATACCGTACTGACCATGTACAACGAGCTGTATGAGAAAGGCTACATTGATGCTTCCCAGACGCTGGGCCTTGGCGCTTCCCAGGCGATCACCGAGTTTGTGGACGGCAAAGCGGCCATGACCTTTGACGGTTCCTTCAATGCGACGGCTCTGTTGGCTGAGGGTTCCGCGGGTGCTTTTGAGAGAGGTTATTTCCCGATCCCGTCCGCTTCCGGCGATACCTGTACGGCTACCTGCCTGTCCGCGGGCTACAGCATTTACTCCGGTTCCAAGTATATTGACGAGTGCAAGGAACTTCTGGATTACTGGTTTGACGGTTCTTCGGATGTCTGGAAAGCTTATCTGGATACCGGCAAGATCATCGCTACCTACGGTGAGGGCGCGGATTCTTCCCCGAACTATGAACTGTTTGCCCCCTTCGTGGAGCTTTTGAACCAGGGCAAGGCTTACCACTGGTGCAACCAGGCATGGCCGGCAGGCACCGAGTCCACCATGGAGGAGCTGTTCTCCGAGATGGTCGGCGGCCAGGGCACGACGGTGGAAGATATTACCTCCGGTATGCAGGATAAGTTTGAGGATCTGCTGGACGAGTAACTGTTAAAAACAAAGGCTGCTTTGGGTCTTTCATAGGAAACCAGCATGCGCCGCATTGGCTGCCATCACGCATGAAAGCCGGAAACGGCGCATTTGGCATCCCTGAATGGATGCCGCCTGCGGCGGCGGGTTTTTAAAGTAAAGATTTGAGGCGGCCTTTCTGTATAGAAAGGGTGAGAAATATGGCAAACGAGCCGAAGAAGAAAAGAAAAGGCGCCAATACGTCGCTGGTGTTCAACAACCGTATGTATTATTTTCTGATACCGGCGCTGGCAATGTTCCTGATACTCTGGGTGTATCCTGTGCTGCAGCTTTTTTATTACAGCATCACGGATTTTAACGGCATCAATTACGATTTTGATTTTGTGGGCTTCAAAAATTATATTAAAATTTTTGAGAACGGAACGCTGGTCAATTCCATCGGCAATACGCTGGCCTACGCGGTGGTCACGGTCATTCTGAGCAACCTGATCGGCCTGGGGATAGCCATGGCGCTGAATACGAAGATTCATTTCAAGGGCCTGTTCCGTACCTGCGCCTATTTTCCGGCGCTGTTCTCCGCCATTGTGGTGGGTTTTATCTGGACGTATGTGTATATGCCCAGCTCCGGTATGATCGCCAACCTGCTGTCTCTGTTCGGGCTGGACGGCACGGCCTTCAATCCGCTGGGAAATTTCCGGGTCGCGCTGTTTGCGATCGCCATCGTGGAGGTGTGGAAAGCTTTTGGCTCCACCATGATCATCTATCTGGCCGGTCTGCAGACCGTGGATGAGAGCCTCCTGGAAGCGGGGCGGATCGACGGCTGTACGGAATGGCAGCTGACCCGCCTGGTGAAACTGCCGCTGATCTCCTCCACGATCACCATCAATGTGATTCTGAACGTGATCGCCGGTCTGAAAGCCTTCGACTATTCCTTTATCATGACCAATGGCGGCCCGGGAAAATCAACCAAGACGCTGATGTTCCAGATCTATGAGATCGCTTTCGACGACCAGAAGATGGGTCGGGCCAGCGCTTTCTCGGTGGTATCCTTTTTTGTAATCATATTGATCACTGTGTTTATGCTGTACTTTATGAATAAGAGGGAGGTGGAGCTGTAATGGCATTCGGGAGAAAAAAAGACGACCGCGAAGTCGAAACCTATATGAAGCTGACGCCGAAGACGTTTCTGCTGTATTTTATCATCTTCGTATTCTGTGTGATTATCATAGCTCCCCTGGTGATCGTGTTCTCCAGCTCCCTGCGCACGCCGGAAAATCAGTCTTCGCCGCTGAATCTGTTCCAGCAGTTTTCCATGGCGAGCTACAAGCTGGCATTTACCAACATGAATTATCCGATGGAGTTTCTCAACAGCCTGATGACCACGGCCGGTTCCGTGCTGGTCATCATCGTGTTTGCCACCATGGCGGCCTATCCCATCGGGCGCATTAAGACGAAGCTGGCGAAATTTATGTATTACTTCTTTATTTCCGGCCTGATCATCCCGTCCCAGATGGTCATCGTACCCATTGCGCAGACGTTCTCCAGGCTGGGGATCCCCAATACGAGGTTTACGCCGATGCTGATGTTCATCACCTGTTCGCTGCCGTTCTCCGTGTTCCTGTTTTCGGGCTTTATGAAGAGCGTGCCGGTGGAGATCGAGGAGTCCGCCTACATAGACGGCGCTTCGCTGCCGAAACGTTTTGTGTCGGTGGTGTTCCCGCTGCTCAAACCGGCCACCGTATCCACGATCATCACCCAGGGCCTCTGGATCTGGAATGACTACTTCTATCCGATGGTGTTTATCTCCAAGCAGTCCCAGTACTCGCTGCCGGTGGGTATGCTGCAGTTTCTGGGAGACAAGGAGAACCCGGCCCAGTGGAATATCCTGTTCGCGGCCTGCGTGCTGTGTGCACTGCCGCTGATCGTGATATTCATGTTGCTGCAGAAGCAGTTCATCAACGGAATTGCAGCCGGTGCCGTCAAGGGTTGATGATAGAAATTCTTTGGCCTTAGTAATTGTCAACGGATGCCGCGGTACCCTGTGGAGTATGCTCTGAACGGGCTGGGGCACCGCGGCTGTTAAGCTGCAAATAGTATAGTTGATGTGCGCCCGGTTTTTGGCCGGGCTGCATTTTATAGAAGGTGAGACTATGCGGCAGATGTGGAAGAAGAAACTGGAATATTTCTGGATGTATTATAAGATACCGTTTTTGGCGGCGCTCTTTGTGCTGGCGGCGGCGGGGTATTTTCTGTACACGAAGGCGGCGGAGAAGGAGTATGCCTTCAATGCCATGCTGCTGGATGTGCATACGGATGTGGCGGAAGACACTCTGGAGGAGGAGTTTGCCTCCTACGCGGGTATCGATACGAAGAAATATGACGTGCTGATCGCCACGTCCCTGCTGCTGGCCGACGGGACGTCGAATTATGCCATGGCCTGTCAGTCCCGGTTTTACGGGCTGGTGGCGGCCCGGGAATTGGATGTGGGGATGATGCTGGAGGAAAATTTCGCTTCTTTTGCCGGGGCGGATGCTTTCCTGGATCTTGGGGAGGTTTTCACGGAGGAGGAGCTGGCAGCGTTTCCGGAACTGTACAGGGACAGCGGGGGCCGGATTCTCGGTGTGTACGGGGACGGGCTGGCGAAGATCCGCAAGATCGGCGGCTATGCGGATCCGGATACCAGGAGCGTTGCGGGTATCATTTACAATTCCTGTCATGTGGAAACTGCAAAGCAGTTTTTGCTGTACTTGTCGGAAGGAAGGAGGCAGACAGAATGAGTATATTTGCGCAGGAGGGAAAACTGACCAGATTTTTGAACCGGCTGGGGGATTTGATCTGGCTGAATGTGCTGACGATGGTATTTTCTATACCCGTTATCACGGCGGGGGCGGCGGTGACGGCCATGTACCAGGTATCTTTGCGGATGGTGAAAAATGAGGAAGGCGGGATCGGCGCATCCTTTTTGCGGGGATTTCGCGAGAATTTCCGGCAGTCCACGCTGATCTGGCTGATCGGCGGAGGGATCAGCGCGTTTCTTGCCCTTGATATCCGGCTTCTCGGGCGGGTGTCCTATTCTTTTGTGCAGCCCTATAAAATCCTGCTTTTTGTCCTGCTCCTGTTCACGCTGATGTTCGCGATGTTTGCCCTGGTGACGGCGGCCCGTTTTGAGAACACGCTGAAAAACACGATAAAGAACGGTGTTTTATTCTGTGTGAGCCATATATTTAAATCGATCCTGATGTTTGCGGTGATGGTCAGTCCCTTGCTTTTGCTGGCGGCATCGAATCGGTTTCTGTCGGTGATCGTGCTGATCGGGGTGTCGGGGCCGGGATATCTGTGCAGCGTGTATTTCCGGGCTTTGTTTCAGGATTTTGAGAGGTAGGCGGCTGTGCGGATGCCGCGGCAATATATATCAAGGAGGTAGAGTACTATGTTTAACAGGAAGATGATCGAACGTTCTTTTTCGGGAACCAGGGATGAAGCGGTTTCCGGGCGGGAGATTGCCCATCGGGAAGTCGCCAGAAGGGCGGCGGCCGAGGGGATTGTGCTTCTGAAAAATGAGGGCGGCGTACTTCCCCTGGCGGCGGGAAGCCGGGTGGCGCTCTATGGCAGCGGCGCTTCGCGTACCGTCAAGGGCGGCACCGGTTCCGGGGATGTGAATGAGCGGGCCAGCGTCAGCATTTATCAGGGCCTCAAGGATGCAGGCTATGTGATCGCCAACGAGGACTGGGTGGCAGATTACGACGAGCAGTATGAGCGGGCGCGGCTGGCCTGGCGGGATGAGATCCTGGAAAAAAGCGAGGGCAAGCAGGATACGGCTCTGGACTTTTTCTCCGTTTACACGGCGACCCCCTTTGTGCGGCCCGTGGGAAAAAAGGCGGAAAAGGCGGATGCCGATGTGGCTTTCTACATTCTGAGCCGTGTGGCCGGGGAGGGCGCCGACCGGCATGCGGCGGGCGGCGACTATGAGCTGACGGACGAGGAAAAGGGTATGCTGGCGGATATCTGCGCCCTGTATGAGAAGGTGGTCGTGGCGGTGAATACGGGCGGCCTGGTGGATCTGTCCTTTATGGATGCGTATGAGAATATCCGCGCCCTGCTGCAGATCGTCCAGCCGGGGATGGAGGGCGGCCGCGCCTTTGCCGATCTGGTGTCCGGGAAGGCCACGCCCTGCGGCAAGCTGACGGATACCTGGGCCTTTAAGTATGAAGATTATCCAAATTCCGAGAACTTTTCTCACAACAATGGCGATGTGGAGCATGAGATTTATAAGGAGGGTATCTATGTAGGATACCGGTATTTTGATACCTTTGAGATACCGGTGCGATATTCCTTTGGTTACGGTCTTTCCTACACGGATTTTGCACTGGAGACAGGGAGTATTTCTTTTGATAGAGAGAAAAAATCTCTCAACATGGCGGTGAAAGTGACGAATACGGGCGATACCTGGAGCGGCAGAGAGGTGGTGCAGGCCTATGTATCCTGTCCCCAGGGCGGTCTGGAGAAAGAGTACCGCCGTCTGGCGGCCTTTGAGAAGACGCCCGTGCTGGAACCGGGCGGGAGTATACAGCTTACGCTTGAGATGCCGCTGGATCGTCTGGCGTCTTATGATGAGAGGGAGCCGGGCTGGGTACTGGAGCCGGGCAGCTATGGGATCTGGATAGGCAGCAGCCTGCAGGATGCCGCTTTGGCGGCGACGATGGAGCTGGACGGCCGGATCGTATTGGTAAAAACCGACAATATCTGCCCGCCGCAGCAGGAGATCAAGGAGTTTCACAGGGATGATGACCGGGCGGCCCGACGTTATGAGGCATGGAAGAACCAGGCAAAAGAGCAGGGCCTGCCCTGTATTCGTCTTCATGCCGGGGATTTTGATACGGAGCAGATCGTATACCGGAAAAATGCGGAACTGACAGAGAAAGAATCAAGACGGTTCGTGGATACGCTGTCGGTGGATCAGCTCATTGCCCTGGCCACGGGGGATCCGGGCAAGGGGCAGGGCGGCAACCTGGGCGCCGCGGGCATATCCGTGCCCGGGTCCGCCGGGGAGACAAACGGCTGCGCGAAGGAGCAGAATCTTGCCGGCATTGTGCTGGCGGACGGCCCCGCCGGTCTGCGTCTGATGAAATATTATCATGTGGCGGATGGAAAAATTGTATCCATGCCCTTCCAGTTCAGCCTGGAAGGCGGCCTGTTCTGCCCGGATACGGGAGATCTGCCCGGAGAGCGTTACTATCAGTACTGCACGGCTATTCCTGTGGGCACGCTTCTGGCCCAGACCTGGGATGCGGAGCTTTTGCGGGAAGTCGGTGAGATGATCGGCCGTGAGATGGAGGAGTTCGGCGTGACTCTCTGGCTGGCGCCGGGCATGAATATCCACAGAAATCCTCTGTGCGGCCGGAATTTTGAGTATTATTCCGAGGATCCGCTGGTGTCCGGGAAGATGGCTGCGGCCATCACGGACGGCGTACAGCGTGTACCGGGCTGCGGCACCACGATTAAGCATTTTGCCTGCAACAACCAGGAGGACAACCGCATGGGTTCCGACAGTATCCTGTCCGAGCGGGCGCTGCGGGAGATCTATCTGAAGGGATTTGAGATCGCGGTGAAGGAGTCCCAGCCCATGTCGATCATGACCAGCTACAACCTGATCAACGGTATCCACGCGGCCAATAATTACGATATCTGCACGAAGGCCGCCCGCGATGAATGGGGCTTTGCCGGGGTGATCATGACCGACTGGACGACCACCGAGAAAGGGGAGGACTGCACCGCCTCCGGCTGTATGCAGGCCGGGAACGACCTGGTGATGCCGGGCTGCCCGGGCGACCATGAGAACCTGCGCCGGGAGCTTGATAAGGGCAGACTGTCCCTTGAGGATTTGAAGGCCTGTATCAGCAGGCTGGTGAGCGTGATCTGGCAGTCGAACCAGTATGAGGGGGCCGTGCCTTATAAGAAATAAAGAAAGCGGAGGAATGATGCGTGAAGAAAGAAATCTGGAAAAATCCTTTTTCGGAAAAGAGCCTGGATGAAGCCCAGTCTCCCCTGTGGTTTTGGAATGATAAATTGGAAAAGGAAGAATTGCTTCGGCAGCTAAAAATGAAATCGGAGACAGGCGTCACGTCCACGATTCCCCACGCGCGGACAAACGGGGGCGAGGGCTATATCGGCGGTTATCTTGACGAGGAATGGTTTGAGAATATCCGGACGGTGCTGGAATATAAAAAAGAACACGGGGAGCCGGTATGGCTCTATGATGAGATCGACTGGCCTGCGGGCACCTGTAACAAAACGGTTACCCGGAAAGAGGAAAACAGGGAGCAGTACCTGACGTTTCATCGTGAAAAAATCCCTGCGGGGACGCCGTTTCGGGCACAACTCAAAGAGCTGACGGGTAAGCCTTTATTCCGTGTAACCGAAGAATCGGACAAATCCCAGTACGCCTTTAACGTGTTCCTTATGGACGCGGAGACCGGTGAACCCTATGATATAACAAAGTATTTTAAATATCTGATTTTCGGGCCGGAACTGGAATTTGTATCGGACAGGGATGCCTGGGCGTATATCGCGAAGGTTCATGTGGACGCCTATGAATATGGGGGCGCGGGGCAGGTGAATTATCTGGATGCGGACGCCACCGCTGATTTCCTGCGCTCCACCTATGACTGGTATTATGACAGGTTTTCGGAATATTTTGGCAATACGATCAAATGTGTTTTTAACGATGAGACGAGGATGTGCAATCCTCTGGCCTGGAGCCGCGATTTTGCCAGGGTGTTCAGGGAGAAGAAGGGATATGACCTGATGCCCCGCCTGGTGGATCTGGTGCTGCCGGGAGAACGCGCCGGCCGGACAAAGTGCGACTATTTTGATGTGCTGGCCGATCTGTATCAGGAGAATTATTTCGGCACGATCCATACATGGTGCCGGGAGCATGGGGTAAAGCTTTTCGCCCATCTGCTGGGGGAGGAGACGCTGCAGGGCCATGTCCGGTACAGCGGAGACTATATGCGCCAGAATAAATATCTGGACGTCCCCGGGGCAGACCATCTGGGCAAAGGCATCGGCAGCCTGAATATCAAGTATACGTCATCCGCCGCCCACTCCTATGGCCATGAGCTCTCTGCCGTGGAGGTATTTGCGGGATGTGGATGGGATCTGACCTTTGAGGAGTACATACGCATGGTTTCCTGGATGTTCCAGCAGGGGATGCAGGTGATCATCAACCATGGTTTCTTTTACTCGGACAGAGGGGAGAGAAAGAATGACTGGCCGCCGTCCCAGTTTTTCCAGTGGCAGGGATGGCCGAAGATGAAGGAGGGCAACGGGATGATCCGCCGTCTCCACTACGGAATGACCGGCGGCATGAACGAGATGGATATTCTGGTGTATAATCCCGTGGAAAGTATGTGGCTGAACTATGAGCCGGATCTGTACTATACCCATGGGTTTGCGGAAGGGCCTTTCCTGAAAAACAGCCAGGCGGTGAAAATAGACAGGGAGATGCAGCTTTTGATGAACGGGCTGTTGTCCGAAAATCTGGACTATGAATTGCTTCATAAGGATGCTGCGGGTAATTTTGCGGTGTCCGGGGGCAGGATCAGGAACCGGAAGACAGGGCAGGAATTTTCCGCGCTGATACTGCCGATGTGCCGCGTACTCCCGATGGAGGTGGCCGGGCTGTGCCGTGACTTTGCGGCCCAGGGCGGCAAAATACTGGCCCTGGATGAAATTCCCATGTACGCGATGCCCCGGGATGAAGACCGGGCTTTGGCGGAATTGTTTGCGGAAATAGAAAAAACAGGCAATCTGGAGATCCTGCCGGTGGAAGAGAAGGAACTGCTGTACCGGAAGCTCCGGGAAATCATCCCCATGCCCGTTGAGATCGTGGGAGGCGCAAAAAAGACGGTCAACAACCATCCCTGCTATCCCGCGTATCTGATCGATCCCTATATGCACGGGGGCGAGGATCTGACGGGCGTACAGTTTGTGCGCTACCGAAAGGACGGAAAACGCCATACGCTGTTTGTCAATTACGGGCATAAGCCGGAGACGGTCACTGTGAGAGTGGAGGCCGGGGAGGCGCCGGAGGTGTGGGATACCCTTACCGGGGAAATAAAAAAGGCCCGTGTTCTGGGAATGGAGGCCGGCAGGTACATGGTGGAGATAACTCTGCCCTGCGGTTACGGGGTATTCCTAGTGGGGTAGGGCAGGAAGGGAACTGCCGGATCCTTTTGGCCGGGATTTTGTGAGAAAACAAAAACAGGTTCTACAGTGGTAAGGCTGTAGAGCCTGTTTCACTGTTTCATTCTTTCTGAAAGATAGTCCTCAATCATGGCCAGAAATTCTGTTGCTCTACTATATTGCTCCATTGCATCTGACTGTGATACAACAAAAAAGTCTGAGTAATCTGTGTGATTCCTTAGCTGAAACGCCTGACTTAAATATTTGGAATATTTTTTGTCAAATTGCCCTGTTTTGATATATTCTTTTTGAAAATAAGAAATCACTCCGGAATGTTTGGAATAATCAATCCGGTCTCTCGCAAGCAACGCTCTGACAGCTGTAAACATTGTATAATAGGATCGTCCAATAGAATCTTTATAGTTGCCGCATTCTAACAATATTCTTGCTGCATTTAGGCGTTCCCTTGCGCTTTCAAGACGATATTTCATCAGTTCTTTTCTATTTTCAGGCAATAACGATCACCCCTTCCTGTGCAATATTCCGATAATACGGTAAATCTTTTCTATATTTTTCGAATTCATCATACGGAATCACAGTCGGTGAGAGGATGATATCGTATTCCAGCTCTAACTCGCATGATTCATCCCACACTTTTTTTAATTTTTTCTGTAATATGGTACGTTCTCCTTGCACGATGGCAACAATATCCACATCGGAATCCTGGTGATAATCGCCCCGCGCATAAGAGCCGTACAAAATCACCTGAACAAGATCACTTCCATATACAGAACGATATATATGTGTCAGCTTTTGTATAATGATATTCAGTTCGTTTTTCGTGCACATAGACGCACCTCCTGCTTTTTTATACTCGTAAACGTTATGATTTGCCAACGTTTTCGCCCGTATATGCTCGCGAGCGCCAATAAGTCATGAAAACATTTGTGCCCGCGGGTATACATTAAAGTAATATGATAATTATCAGGGCTGCTCTGGTTTTCAAAATAATTCTGTGCTGACTGCATTTGCTTTCGTTTCCGTACTATGTCCGGGCTTACATTCCTGTCAATGAATAGTTTTAGTAACAGTTCAGCCCCAGGACTTTGCATTCATTGCAAAGTACGTAAGAATGCATATATTATGCCAAGAGGGAATCTGCCCCTTTGCCGTAAGGCGCTGAACGTCCAGTGGACGTTTGTTAAGCGCCGACCGGAGTGAAACGCAGACACTTCAATTGGGTAGATTCCGTTACAGTTCAGCTGTCAGCTGAACTGTAACAGGTTTTATATCGTTTTTATTATATCCCTGAATTACCACATTGACAACAAAAGAAAAGATTCAGCGCTTTTTCTCTATGTCCGGCATGGACAGCATTTTTTCTATCTCATTCTCATAATCCAGCGATAATTCGTACTGGATTCGCTTCGTACCCAAAATATTTCTACAAAAGGTGCGCGGCGGGCTTAGTCTGTTAAGCACCTTTTGTGGTGTTGACTTTAATCTATTCACCAAACGCCCCAATTATGGCTGTTGCATTTTTGTTGCAGATTTGTGGCATCTTCATGTAGGAAGTTTTTCCCGCAGCCCGCTATCATACAGTCATAACGAAACACAAAAACAGGAGGGATTTAAAATGAGACGAAAAACAAATGCTTTTCTTTCCTCTGTTCTGACAGTTGTATTATGCTTTTCTGCAGTCCTGACAGGATGCACAACTTCTGCATACCAGGAAAGCCCCGGCACATCTGGCGAGTCTGCTTCCGTAATGGAAATAGCTGGCGTCAAGGCGGCGGATGATTACTATGCGACGGTCAACGCTGATGTTTTGAAGCGGCACGACACGGAAGAAAACGGCGGAAACTGGAACTGGTTCTATGATTTGCTGGATCAGTCTTATGGGCGGCAGAAGGAGATTATCCAGACAGCCGCCTCGGACGTTCAGCGGGGGAAAGCCAAACAGGGAACGCCGGAGTATAAATTGGGCTCCCTGTACCTGCTCGCTTCGGATACAAAGGGGCACAATGAGGATAACCTGGCGTATTTTAGCGAACTTATGAAACCGGTAACAGACGCAGGGTCAGTCGCGGAACTGATGGACGCCCTTGCCGGCCTGCGGTATCATTACGGCTTTGACGTGCTTATTAATGCCAACGTCCTCACTCTGGACGAATCTGCCGGCGAATACACGGCGCAGATCGATCCGCTTAACTATTTTGTAGATGCTGCAGAGTTTGCGTACAATGAGAAAGAGGACATAAGCGACAGAAAAGCATATTTTACCGGGTATCTGACGGATCTGTTGACCGCTTCGGGTATGCAAAAATCAGAGGCAGAGGCCAAAACGGAGACGGCCTATGTTTTTGTGGAGAATGTCGCCGGGAGTGCTGAGGACTCCGCTGACTACAAAAAGATTACCTCTGAGGAGTTGCAAACCGTTTTGTCAAATGTGGATCTGGCACGCTACATCTCACGCATTTATAAAACGGCGCCTAAAGAGTTCAATGTGAAAGAGACAGCCTCTCTCGCAAAGCTGAACGAATATCTGACTGATGAAAATTTACAGCTGCTAAAAGACTATGTTTACATGATCAATCTGAAAAATTATGCGGGCTATATGGGCGGTGCCATGCTGGGGGCTGTCAAGGAAGCGGAAGTCACTTACATAGGCGATGACCCTATGGAGGACATGGAAAAGACCGGCGTGAACCAGGTGGCTGAACTGCTGAAATGGGATATGGGCAAACTCTACACGGAAAAGAATTTTACCGCGGAGGAGGAAGCCGTCGTGCAGAATATGGTCAGGATCCTGCTTTCCGAATACGGGGCCATGATCCGGGAAAAGGACTGGCTCTCCCAATCCACCAGGGAGAAGGCCCTTTTGAAGCTGGAGAAGCTCAATGTCCGCATCGGGATGTCGGAGAATATCGGCGGCTATCTTTCCGCATATGTTCCTGTGCCCAGTGAGGACGGCGGGTGTTATCTCTCCAATGTGATGCAGATCAGGAGGGATGAGTCCGAACGGAAATACGATAACTATGGGACTCCGGTAAACCGCGGCCGCTGGAATATTGTCCCTCGGGAGCTGACGCTCTGTTATTACCCTACGGACAACTCCATCTATATCCCGGTAGCCGCGCTGAAAGCGCCTTTCTTTTCCATGAATGCATCGGAAGAAGAAAACCTGGGGGCCATCGGGACGATTATCGGGCATGAGATTACCCACGCTTTTGATGACCTGGGCCGTATGTATGATGAAAAGGGGGGTTATGTGAACTGGTGGACGGACGCAGATGTGAAAGCCTTTGAAGAACGGGTTCGGAAAATCGTCAACTACTACTTCGGCTACCGGACATCTGATGCCATGCCGGCCGACGGAGCGCAGACCCTTGGGGAAAATATTGCCGATCTCGGTTCCGTGCACTGTCTGGCCAGGGTGGTTGAAAAGAAAGGGCTGGACGCGGAAAAATTCTTTGAGAGTTACGCAAACCTTTGGGCCGGCATCACCGATGACATTTCTGCCGCCATGATGTCCGGCATGGATGAGCATGCGCCTGATAAAGTGCGTGTCAATGCCGCTCTCTCGTCCTGCGGGCTGTTTTACAAGACATATGAGATAAAAGAAGGCGACGGGATGTATGTGGATCCCGAAACCCGGGTGGAACTATGGTGAGTTCCGCCCGCCACAAAAGAAGAAAGGAAAATATGGCCATGAAAAACAAAAAGATGATTGCACGTATTTGTAGCGCTGTCCTTGCACTGAGTATGCTGATGTCCGGCTGTTCTACAGGCGGCAGTGATACCGGTACTAATACCAAACCCTCCGGCAGCCAGGGCGGACAGGCGCCTCAAGGCACCGCGGCAGAGCTGGGGAGCCTCAAATCCTTTACCGCTAAGACTTTAGACGGTGGAACTTTCACGCAGAAGGACTTCGCAGACAAGGATATTACCGTCCTCAATTTCTGGTCTACGATGTGCGGGCCCTGTATTGATGAGATGCCGGAACTGGCGAAGTTTGCCAGGGCTCTCCCGGACAACGTACAGGTGGTGACGGTCTGCCTGGACGGGACGGGGATGGAGGATTACGCCAGGAGCCTGTTGGGGGATTTTGATGGCGTGACTATTCTCTCCGGTGATGGGGACTACTCGGACGTGGATGGCAATATCCAGTATACGCCCACCACCGTCCTGGTGGATAACGGGGGGAACTTTGTGGGCGATGCCATGATCGACGGCCAGGAGGATTTGTCCAAGAGCTTTCTGGATGCAGTGAACGGGGCCCTGGCATCGATGGGGAAGGAGGAAATCAGCCTTGTAGAGTAAACGAAAAACGTTATTATGGATACGTTATGGCATCTTTGCCGCGTCAATCGGACTGATTGGCATCGGCCTGGTGCGGCGGGAACAGTTGACGGTCTTACAAAAGGCGGTGAAGATATGTCTGGAGTGCATCGGAATCGGGTAACGCCCGGGCGGGTAAAGAAGCGGAAAATCTCCTTTCGGCGCTTCACGCAGATCCTTTTTGCGGCTCTTTTTAACGGCTATGCTGCTGGGTTCCAAAAAGGAAAAATATTTACGGGTGGAAGTAAGACGGTCTGTGTCCCTGTCCTGAACTGCTATTCCTGTCCGGGGGCGCTGGGCGCCTGCCCGGTCGGTTTCCTTCAGGCGGTGTTGGGCCGGCATCATTTCCCGTTCTATGTCCTGGGGCTGCTTATGATGTTCGGCATCGTTTTGGGCCGGGTGGTCTGCGGCCTGCTGTGCCCCTTTGGGCTGGTACAGGATTTGCTTCACAAGATCCCGGTCCCTAAGCTGAGGGTGCCGAAGAAGATCGACCGGCCTGCCCGGTACATCAAGTACATTGTCCTGCTGATGTTTGTAATCGTCCTGCCTGCCTTTGCCGTGGCGAAAACCGGAGTGGCGCCGCCCTGGTTCTGCAAATATATTTGCCCCGCCGGGACGCTGAGCGGCGGCGTACCGCAGATGCTGTTAAATCCGGGACTGCGAAAAGCGGCAGGAGCGCTGTTTGACTGGAAGGTGTTGGTTCTGTTCGCCATCGTCGGGGCCTCTGTAGCCATCCCCCGTCCGTTTTGCCGGTATCTGTGTCCGCTGGGGGCGTTCTATTCCCTGTTCAACCGTTTCAGCTTTTTCCAGATGCACCTGGATGAAAATAAGTGCACCGGCTGTAAAAAATGTGAGCGTTCCTGCCCGATGGCTGTGGAGGTCACGAAGGACATCAACAGCCCGGAATGTATCCGCTGCGTGCAATTTCTAAAGTGCCCGTCATCCTGTTGACTGCCAAAGACACGGACAGCGACTATTATAAGGGTTTATCTTTAGGGAGTGACGACTATATCACAAAGCCATTTAAGCCGATCATCCTGTCCGCAAAAATCCATGCGCTGCTCCGCCGTATCCAATATGAAAAGACGGCATCCGCACCGCTTCCTGGGAAGGACTTAGTTTGCGGTAATTTGCGGTATTCCGGCAGACGGCATGAGTACCGCGTGGAATCGAAGGTGTTGCGGCTGACACCTACGGAAATGAAATTCCTGCAGTTTATGATGGAACATTTTGAGGAAGCGGTCAGCAAAAGTACTGTGCTGGACATGGTCTGGGATATGGACAGCGATCTGGAAAGCAGGGTGGCTGACGAAACGAACCGGCGTCTCTGCAGGAAATTGACCGAGGCCGGGGCGGATGTTTATGTGCAGACGGTTTGGGGGTATGGATTTAAGTTAACCCGTAAGGACGGCGGGATATGAGCGGGAAAAACTCTTTCAATTATCGGGTTCTGCGCTGGCTGATCATTCTGGCGGTTCTCTCAGGTGTTGTAATTATTGCCCTGTTCTGCGCCGTGGAATGGAATCAGATCCGTGAGCGGGCGGCACGGGCTTTAACGGACTTTGCGGCTTCGCCCTGGGGTGAATATGATGAAGTATCCCCCGAAATATTTTTTGTCAGTACAGAAGATATTGGCGATGACACCCTTTCAGATTTAGAGCGGGGCTTACTGGCTTATTATGAGAAAAAGCAGACGGCTTTTCCGCCAGAAAAAGTCTGCCATTTCTCTGACGGAAGGAACGAAGCATATTTTTTTGTCCGGGCTGCCGGGAAAACGGGTGCGCCAACGAGCGGAACACTGCTGGTCTATACAGATATGAGTTTTGTTACAGATGTGGTGCGTTCCGCCGCCATTATCATGGCGTTTGTATTTATAGGTGTTGCCGGGTTATTGTATGGGGCAGGGCGGTACACCATCCGGATATTAGACCGCAAAGACCAGAGTATGCAGGATTTCTTCGCGAATGCCTCCCATGAATTGAAAACGCCCCTCATAGCAATCCGGGGTTACGCGGAAGGTCTGGAAAACAATATTGTCAGCCACGAAAAAGTCTGCGCTGTGATGGTCAAGGAAACGGAACGGATGAGCGGGCTTGTCAATAGTATATTGGAGTTAAGTAAATTAGACGGAGGTGTTGTACAGCTTCACATAGCAGAGAATGATGTGCGGGAAATTTTATATGATGCGATTCAAAGCGTGGAGGCGGTTGCGGAACGACGGGGCATATCCATCGATTTCGATCTGCCTGGCCCGCTCCTGTTCCGGTGCGATGAAGAACTGATGTTCTCCGCGCTTTCCAATGTCCTGACAAACAGCGTCCGCTATGCAAAGAGCCGGATTACCATTTCCGCGCAATTTGAGAAGAACCGAGAACATTTGAAAATCTCCATGTCCAACGATGGCCAGCCGGTTTCTGAACAAGATGCCGCCCATCTTTTTGAGAGGTTTTATCAAGGGAACCGGGGACAGACAGGGCTTGGCATGGCATTGAGCCGGGAATATATGCGGCTGCACCAGGGGGACATTTTGGTTTCAGTCAGGGACGGGAAAACAGTATTTGAATTTGCCTGGTAACTATGAAGAAGGAGACTGTATCAAGCACCATGTGTCTGTAGCGGCGAACTTTTATGCTAAATCTCTACAGAAGCTTTTTGCGCTGGTCGCAGATCAGAAAGGTTTCAAGCCCGGCTTTGATAAACTGATCAACCGTCTTTTGTATCTTAGTCCAGTCGGTACATTGGTTTTTAAGCATCATGCGGTTGATCGCAAGGCAGCCGTTCATCTGGAAATAAAAAACAGCTTCCGCCTGTTCAAAGGTCAGGAGGCTGTTTTGCATCAGGTGTGTGATAAAATTCTCTTTGCCGAGATCCGCCAGTTTTTCCAGCATCCGGGCCGAGGTGACATCATCAAAGAAAAGTACCTGGTAATGGGATGCGGAACGGATCTTTTCACAGAACGGATAGGTGCAGTTGGGTTTGCGGGGACAGAGCACATGATCCAGGACACTTGACGTATCCGAAAGAAAATCCTCTAAGATATCGTTTAGGACATCGTCAATATCGTAATAATGAAGGTAGAAAGTCCCCCGGTTTATTTCTGCTTTTTTGCATATTTCTGTCACGGTGATTTTACTGTATGGCTTGGTTTTCAGCTCATCCAGCAAAATATCTTTGATGGCTCGGCGTGTGTATCGGGTGCGCCGGTCAGTTTTATGCGTTTTTTCCATCAAGGCCCTCCTTGGGTTTCTGTACAATTTCCGGATTCTGTTCAGAAACATAACAGTATGAAAATATTGACGATTGAATTATCGGATCGATTTATTATAATGGGTTTGACATTAAAAATCAACAACATGTTCAGAAAAAGAACATACTGTATAAAAAGGGGGTAAATAAGATGGGACATATCATAGCAGTTGCGGGAAAAGGCGGTGTCGGGAAAACAACATTGTGCGGCCTGTTGATCCAGTATCTGTGCGAAAACGGGAAGAAACCGGTATTGGCAGTGGATGCGGACGCGAATGCGAACCTGAACGAGGTGCTTGGCGTAGAGACGGGGATTACATTGGGGGAACTGCGGGAGGAAATCGAAAGGGCGGGCGTGGACAGCCGCTATCAGATCCCTGCGGGGATGACAAAGCAGGCGTACCTGGAAACGAGGTTAGCGGATGCCGTTGCCGAGGAAGATGATTATGACCTGATGGTGATGGGGCGCACACAGGGACAGGGCTGTTACTGTTTCGTGAATGGCTTGGTGCAGACACAGATCCAGAAGCTCCAGAGCCATTATCCCTATGTGGTGGTAGATAATGAGGCGGGCATGGAGCATATCAGCCGGGGGCTGATCCCGTCTATGGAAATCGCCATCTTAGTCAGTGACTGTTCAAGACGGGGTGTACAGGCGGCAGGCAGAATCGCGGCATTGATGAAAGAGCTGAATTTCAAACCCAAAACGGTCGGATTGATTGTGAACCGTGCTCCGGAAAGAAAACTCGATGAAGGAACAATGGAAGAAATCAACAGGCAGGGCTTAACCCTTCTGGGCATCGTACCGCAGGATCAGAATGTGTATCAGTATGACTGCGACGGAAAACCGATCGTCCGGCTTCCGAAGGATTCACCCGTGCGAAGCGCATTCCAGGATATCGTGCGGAAACTGGGCTTGTAGGAGGCAGGGCAGACGCGTTTGGCTTAAGTAACTGACATTGGGTCACGGACAATGTCATTTACTTAACGCAA
>DPJQ01000177.1:0-2626 GCA_003542935.1 Lachnospiraceae bacterium
TTTTTGTGTAACATAATTGTTACACATAGGATTCACAAAAGACTGAAATCATTCTCGATACACGAAAGGATCCCATAAGTCAAAATTTATTTATGATACGGCTCATGATTCATAATTCTATACCCCCTGTAGAGCTGTTCCAGCAAAATCACGCGCATGAGCTGATGGGGGAAGGTGAGCCGGGAGAAGCTGACAGAGTCGTTTCCCCGGCGTAAAACCTCATCGGAGAGGCCCAGAGAGCCGCCGATGACAAACACGAGATGACTTTTTCCCTGGATACCCAGGGTCTCAATTTGCCGGGACAGCTCCACGGAGTCGGGCATCCGGCCCTGGATGGCCAGTGTGATCACATAGTCATCGGGGCGAACCCGCCGCAGCAGACGTTCGCCTTCGATACGCCGGATCTGCGTCTCTTCTGCTTCCGATGCCCCGTCAGGGGTATGCTCATCTGCTACCTCTGTGATCTCCAGCTTACAATATCTGCCAAGTCGTTTACTGTACTCCGCTATGCCGTCCCGCAGATATTTTTCTTTGATTTTACCCACACACAATATCGTGATTTTCATATACTTTCCTGTCGCTTTCGCTGAATAAAGAGAAAATCCGGGCCGCTCTTTCGCTTTGATGACCCATAAAGGTTTCATAGACAAAAGGGCAAACCCGGATTTTATCAAACGGTTTCAGGAACATACCATTCCTTATTATCAGTAAAGATCATTTTTAGCTGCCAGATACTCATGAATGCCCTTGGCGGCTGCTTTTCCGGCTCCCATGGCCAGGATTACTGTGGCTGCTCCGGTCACGGCATCGCCACCGGCGTATACACCCTCTTTGGAGGTCTTGCCGTTTTCCTCGTCGGCAATGATGCATTTCCTCCGGTTTACATCCAGTCCGTAGGTGGTGGACGAGATCAGCGGGTTGGGCGTGGTACCCAGGGACATGATCACTGTGTCCACCTCAATCTCGAATTCGGAACCGGGAATCTCTACAGGCCTTCTTCTGCCGGAAGCATCGGGCTCGCCAAGCTCCATGCGGATACAACGGATACCTTTCACCCAGCCCTTATCGTCCACCAGAATCTCGGTGGGATTGGTCAAAAGCTGGAAGTCTATGCCTTCTTCTTTTGCATGGTGAACTTCCTCTTTTCTGGCCGGAAGCTCTGCCTCGCTTCTGCGGTAGATTACATGTACCTCCGCATCCAGACGGAGAGCCGTCCTTGCTGCGTCCATAGCCACGTTGCCGCCGCCCACGACGGCTACCTTCTGGCCCTGGCGGATGGGCGTGTCATATTCGTCCAGATAAGCTTTCATCAGATTGTTTCTGGTCAGGAATTCATTGGCGGACATGACGCCGTTAGCCGTCTCACCGGGGATACCCATAAACATGGGAAGTCCGGCACCGGAGCCGATGAATACGGCTTCATAGCCTTCCTCTTTCAAAAGCTCATCGATGGTTACGGATTTTCCGATAATTACGTTGGTCTCGATCTTTACACCCAAAGATTTAACGTTCTCAATCTCCTCATCCACGACCCTGCTCTTGGGCAGACGGAATTCGGGGATACCGTAGGAGAGCACGCCGCCGGCTTTATGCAGCGCCTCAAAAATTGTCACGTCATAGCCCAGTTTTGCCAGATCACCGGCACAGGTAAGTCCTGCAGGGCCTGCGCCGATCACAGCCACCTTGCGGCCGAGTTTCGTCTCGGCAGTCTTGGGTTTGATACCGTTTTCCTTGGCCCAGTCAGCCACGAAACGCTCCAGTTTTCCGATGGATACCGGATCACCCTTGATGCCGCGGATACATTTGCCCTCGCACTGGCTTTCCTGGGGGCATACACGGCCGCAGACCGCCGGAAGGGCACTGGACTCGCTAATCACCTGATAAGCCTTCTCAATATTGCCTTCTTTCACCTCGGCCACAAAATCCGGGATATTGATGGCCACGGGACATCCCTGGATGCATTTGGCATTTTTACAGTGCAGGCAGCGGGCTGCCTCCTCTACGGCCTCCTCCTGGTTATAGCCCAGGCAGACCTCTTCAAAATTCTTTGCTCTCTCTGCCGGATCCTGTTCCCGGACAGGTACTCTCTTCAATACATCTGCCATTATTTGTCACCTCCACAATGTCCGCATCCGCCGTGATGGGTCTCCGCTTCTTCCTGTTTCAATTTGGCGCGTCCCTCTTCTGTCCTGTACATGGCCTGCCTCTGCATGGCCTGATCAAAATCAATCAGATGGCCGTCAAACTCCGGACCGTCCACGCAGGCAAATTTCACCTCGTCACCCACCATCACACGGCAGGCGCCGCACATACCGGTACCGTCTACCATAATCGGGTTCATGCTGACAACTGTGGGAATACCCAGTTCCTTTGTCATTTTGCATACAAATTTCATCATAATCATCGGCCCGATGGCGATGCACAGATCATAGGATTTTCCTTCTTTATGTACAAGATCATCCAGACACACCGTTACCATACCCTTGCGCATATAGGAACCGTCATCCGTGGTCACGTACAGATTACAGACCTTTTTGAACTGCTCTTCCAGAATCACCAGGTCTTTTGTCTTTGCGCCGATGATCGCATCTGCCGTGATGCCATGCTCATGGAGCCATTTCACCTG
>DPJQ01000177.1:2904-3072 GCA_003542935.1 Lachnospiraceae bacterium
ATGCTCATGGAGCCATTTCACCTGCGGGTATACGGGCGCAGTACCCACACCGCCGGCAATGAAAAGAATTTTTTTCTTTTTCAGCTCATCAATGGGCGTGCTGATCAGATCGGAGGGACGTCCCAGCGGCCCCACGAAATCTTCAAAGGAATCTCCGGCTTTAAGAAG
>DPJQ01000215.1:0-1739 GCA_003542935.1 Lachnospiraceae bacterium
CCTGCCCATACACCCGGCTGCCGGGCGGGGCTTTCTTTGTAAATTCATACAACGCAATTCCTACTGCCATGGATAAATTCAAGGAATCAATGGTGCCATTGTGCGGAATTACCACGCTCTGTCCGCAATTGATATATCCGTCATCAAGCCCTGCCGCTTCATTTCCGAAAATCAGGGAACAGGGTATTTCTCCATTTGTGTATAATTCCGGCAGCTTTGTCGTTCCCTGCAGCATAAAAGTATAGAACATCCTGTCCCTTCCGTTTTGCTGCAGATATGCTTCGAAAGAGGGATAACGCACCGCATGTACCCGAAAAATGGCTCCCATGGATGCCCGGATCACTTTGGGATGGAACAGATCCGCCGCAGGCTCAATGACTGCCAGGTTTTTGATTCCAAAACCGGCACAGGTGCGCAGGATCGTTCCCAGATTTCCCATATCCATAGGATTTACCAGCACCAGATGATCCTGCTTTTGCTCCAGTGCATCCTCATATTTTCGCAGCACGCCCACCACAAGGCATTTTTCCTTTTCCCGCACCCGATCCAGCAGCCGGTCATCCTTTAAAAACAGAATCCGCCCCGATTCGCAAAAAGCATGCAGCTTTTTTAAGATGTCCGCCTTCAATTCCGTGCCGACAATCACTGCTTCCATATTTTCCGGACTGCACTGCAGCGCTTCAAAGGTCGGAAAAGCGCCCCGGATATAGGTATATTCAGACTTTTTCCCGTATCTTTTTATCTTTTCTATCGTAAACACTTCTGCCATGCCTCTCTCTTTCCACATGATGACAAAAAGAATGCATGCCTTTTACGTCTCCTGCCCATATATGATTCTGCGGATCGTGCCACATGCGAGTCCGTATTGATCCGCAAGCTTTTCTATAGAAACACCGGTCCCGTAGCGCATGCGAATTCCTCATTGCGTCTGGCATAATATGCCCGCGAACCGTTTTTTTCTCCCCACTGCTTTTGCGGGGTTGCTCTGGGCACATAGAGGATTTCCCCGTCAATATACTGCTGCACTTCTTCCAACAGTTTCTCCGGCAGTATTTCTGCTGCATTTTTGTATTTCATGTTGCCGCTCCTTATCCTTTTTTTCAACTCAGGAATAAGTGCGGAATGCGCAGAACATATAGTTTATATTATTTGCCCATACAGATACAGTGTACTTTCACTATACGCCTGCTATTCCGCATGGGCTCCGGGGAGACCGACATGGATCCTCAACTGAATTCCGTTTTGGGACACTCTTTTAAACATGACAACTCCCTTCTCCATGCCACACATGCATGGTCTCAATCAATCATTCGCCGGAATCATCCCGCGCCAATTTAATCATACGAAAAATATTTCATGTTGACAAGTGGAGAAAATGACTATAACAAAAGTCGTCACAGATTAAGATTACTTTTATTATAATCATTTTCCCCGCTTGTCAGACTGTCTTTTTTTCTCTACAATACATTTATGACAGGATGGGAAAGGGGAATGAGATGAAACAGATTACGACAAGGCAGTTCAGCGTTCTGGCTGACTGCGGCAGAATATACCAGTTTATGCTGGAAATCTATGAACGGGACTGGAGAAACGGTGTTCCCGCCCCTTTTTTTGAGTATGCTTTCTCCAGTTTTTCCTCATGGATGGATATTTCCCGTTCCCACAAAAACCGCATCTGGGAGGAGGATGACGGGATCGTGGCATTTTGTTTTTATGAAAATCCCGTATCGGATATCTAC
>DPJQ01000215.1:2050-8197 GCA_003542935.1 Lachnospiraceae bacterium
TCCCGTATCGGATATCTACTTTTGCCTGAAACCGGGCTATGAGGAATTGGCTCCGGAAATGATCGCATATGCGGATGCACATATGCCACATCAGAACGGGAAAATCCGTCTGGTGCTGTTTGACGGACAGAATGCCCTGCAGGATGCCGCCACGCAGTCGGGTTATCACCGGGTTTCGGAAGCGACGGATATGCAGTTCGATTTTCACAATGCACTGGATTATCCGTTGCCGGAGGGCTTTCATTTTGTCAAAGCAGAACATGCCGATATGAAAAAAGTGGATAAATGCTGCTGGAAGGGCTTTGATCACGAAAAAACAGAAGGTACCTGGAAAGATGAAGATGATCAGAACGGGTACCTGATTTGGACCGCGCCGCACGCAACCGCCGGACTGTCCGTCATCATTGCGGACGAAAAGGAAGAATACGCCTGTCTGGCCGGAATGTGGTGGACCCCAAAGAATCGGTTGGCTTATATGGAGCCGCTTTGCACAATCCCCCAATATCGAAACAGGGGACTGGCATCCGCCGCATTATCAGAGCTTTATCGCAGAACGAAACGCCTGGGCGCAACTCACATGACCGGCGGCATGCATGAATTCTATGCAAAAATCGGCTATGAGCCCGCGGTAAAATGGACCTTCTGGGAAAAGATAAACTTAAAATAAAAGAAAAGGGATGAAAACAGGCTGTGCCTTTCATCCCTTTTGCCCCGTCAACGTCCGGCATTCTGCGGCTGCAGGACAAATACCGTTCCGGGCATATCTTTTGTGGTCGCAAGATCCAGTTCGCTTGTGGGAATCACCATTACATCCTTCATCTGTTCCATGAACGGATCCACCGTTCCGATCACACCGAAACCGAATCCCTTTTCATCACTCCGGTAATGCATCGGGATCACCGCTCCGGGCCGTATGCTTTCCACAAGCTTTGCCGCCTGGACGGCATTGATTGTATAAAAACCGCCCACAGGAATTAACACGGCATCCAGCCCCATGAGCTGCTTTATCTGCTCTGCATCCGGCTCACAGCCCAGATCGCCCAGGTGTGCGATCCGCATTTCATTGTCCGATATGATATGGATGATATTGCGTCCCCGTTTTGCGCCTTTTTCATCATCGTGGTACGTTTCCATTCTGGTTACGGTAAACGGAGACCTTTCCGCTTCCACTATTTCCACTTTATCTCTGGCATTGTGGTCGCCGTGCTCATGGCTGCACAGGACCATATTCGCCCGCTCCCGCACCGGGGCAAGCCCCGGCACGGAACCGTCTCCGTACGGGTCCAGGAGGATTGTGCATCCGTCCTTTTCCACCTTAAAACAGGAATGGCCGATCCATGTAATTTTCATATCTATACCTCCGCTCCGCCTGCAAAATCAGGATTTTTTGCCTTCCTTCACCGCAGGTGCAATGGAAAGCGCAGGCGCATAATAAGGAATCAGCGTGGCCTGCACCGCATGATACAGATCGGATTTGCCCGGCCATACCGTACCGATCAGATCGTTGTTCTGATCCAGCTGATGGAACCAGGAACCGTTCACATGATCCAGCACCTTTTCGTCCAGGTACTGCATAAACTCCGCATAATTGTCTGCATATTTCTGCTTTTTCGTCACATGGTACAGCACGGCCGAAGTATTGATGGCCTCCGCCAGCGTCCAGTGCATCCTGTCATGCACCACCGGCTTGCCGTCCCAGCCGGTGGTATAGACGATACCCGGCGCCCCGTCTGCATTCCATGCATCTTCGATAGCCCTGTTATACAGATTTTCCGCAGCTTCCAGGTAAGGTGCCGCTTCCGGCGCAGCCTTGCCGTATGCGGAAATCGCCCACTGAGCGATCAGTCTGGACCACTCGATTCCATGACCCGGTGTGGCTCCATAGGGTTTGAACGGATCGTCAGGTTTGTCTCTATTGCATTCCAGATCCGCTATCCATTCTTTCGTAAAATGCTCCGGCAGTCTCCAACCGTTTTCCTTCGCCCAGGGTACTACCCTGCTGATGATCCGCCCCGCCCGTTTCCGATAGGTATCGTCTCCAAGGGCATCTGCCGCAGCCAGAAACGCCTCTACCGTATGCATATTGGCGTTCATGCCACGGTAATCATCCATAACGGTGAATTCCGTATTCCAGATATCGCTGGACAGACCTTCCTCTTCATTCCAGAAGCGGAGATCATACACGGATATCGCCTCGTCCAGCAGCTCTTTTGCCCCTTCCCGGCCCGCAAGATAAGCCGAGGACGCTGCCAGTATAACAAAAGCATGGGCATAGCACTGTTTCATAGGAAGGATGGTATTTTCCGGAGACAGTCCCGCATACCAGCCGCCATGCTCCTTATCGCACAGTTCTCCCCGAAGCGCTTTCAGCGCCTCATCTATCAGTTTTTCACTTCCCGGGAATCCAAGGAAAGCGCCCAGGCTGTAGACATGGGCCATCCGGCATGTCTCATAAGTCTCCCGGTTTTTGTCCTTCCAGGGCGTCCCGTCGTCTCTCAGATAATAGGCGCTTCCGCCGGGCGATGCAAATCTGCGTCCGAACTCCAAAAGCTCCTCGCTCTGTTCTTTCAGGAATGCTCTGTTCTCCTGTGTATCGATTTCATATTTTTTCTGTCCCATTTTCCTTTTCCTCCGATTGTCATTTCTTATCTACTATTTTAACAGGTTGCGCCGCCTTTCATATGTTTCTGAGCCGCAATATTTTCCTGTTTTCTTGCCAGCAGATCATCTGCCAGAAGCTGCTCCTGTACCTGTTCAAAACCGATCCTTGCCACGGTATCCGCAAAACGTTCTCCCGTAATTCCCTGTTCCCGGAACAGCAGGATAGCCTTCTCTACTACGGAGAGCACTTCTTCTTTGTCCGTGAAAACTTTGTCCAGATATCTGCCCTGGGCCACCTTCTTTCCCCAGCGACCTCCTATATAAATACGATAACCGTTTATGTAGTCCTCAATCACGCCGAACGGACATTTCCCCATACACCGTCCGCAGTGATTGCAGGCATTCTCATCAATTACCAGCTTACCCTCTTTCAATGCTGCCACCTTGATGGGACAGTTGGCTTCTACCTGGCAGATCTTACAGCCCCTGCACTTCTCGGGATTTAACTGAGGGACACGCTGTCCGATAATCCCCAGATCGTTCAGATCGGGTTTCACACAGTTATTGGGACAGCCTCCCACTGCTATTTTAAATTTATGAGGCAGTTTCACATCCGCATAACCATGGAAAAATCTTTCATGAATTTCTTCCGACAGACCGAAGGTGTCGATCAGCCCGTACTGACAGGTAGTTCCTTTGCAGGACACCACCGGACGCACCTTGGAACCGGTGCCTCCCGTCTCCAGCCCTGCCTGAAGCAAATACGCTCTGAGAGGCTCGATATACTCAAAAGGTACACCCTGAATTTCCATTGTCAGCCTGGAAGTCATCGTCACTTCGCCGCTTCCGAACATTTCCGCCGCTTCGCCGATGGCTCTTGCCTCTTCCGCCGTAATCTTCCCGTTCCTCGTAATGACACGGCCGTTAAATTTATCCGGCGTCCTCTTGTCTTTCAAAAATCCAAGAGCCTTTACCCTTGTCTCCTCTTCCTTGGAAACCGCACCTTTTGCATTTTCCACTTTCACATCGTTAAAGAAGGTAGCCCCCTCCAGCACAACCGTGTTCTGATAACCGTAAAACCGCAGGCGGTTCTGCAGGAAATATCCCCGTTTTCCTTTCAGGCACACAAGCAAGAGCTTCTCGTCTTTTCCGATACCCGGCAGCTCGCCGTTCACCGCCGCCAGATCGATGTGCTCTGCGCCCCGGATGGAAGGCACGGGCGCCACATCCAGTACCCGATAGCCCTTTGCTTTCCCTGCCGCATATTCCGCAGGCGTCATGCTGACCATATCGCCGTTTAATTTATTCAGCAGCACATAGACAGCCTGCACAAAAGGATGGATTGCCGTGGAGAACGGCGGTGCATAAGCAAAATCCGCATTTTCAAAATCTTCCAGCTTTGCTCCCATATTGATGCCCATAACGGCGATGTCCACCATCTTATCCACCGCACCGGGGCCGAATACCTGCATCCCCAGAAGTTTATGGCTTATCTTATCCGCAATGAGTTTCGTGGCAAAAAATGCCGCATCGGGATAATAATGGGCTTTGTCGTCCGTCACGGCGAGAACCGTTTCCACCTCATAGCCGGCCGCCTTCGCCTGGGCCTCCGTCAGTCCGGTACGGCCGCAGTTCAGTCCCGGCAGCTTCACCACGCCTGTTCCAAGCACGCCCGGATACTCTTTCTGTGCGCCTGCCAATACCTGCGCCAGCGTCCGTCCTTCCAGATTGGCAGAGGAGCCCATGGGCGACCACTGCCCTTTTCCGGTGATCCGGCTTGTCACCTGTACACAGTCTCCGGCAGCATAGACATCCGGCAGATTCGTTTTCATTGTCTTATCCACCAGAATCGTTCCCCGGTTCATTTCCAGCCCGCTGCCTTCCAGAAACGCCGTGTTGGGACGGATGCCTGCCGCCATGATCAGCAGCGAACAGGACAGGGTGCCTGCAGATGTCTTAACGGCCGTCACGCTCTCTTCTCCCAGTATCTCTTCCGCCTTTGTACCGGTGATCACACGGATGCCTTTCTGCAGCAAATGCTTTTTCCCATAGGCTGCCATTTCCTCATCCAGGATATTGGGCAGAATCTGAGGTGCAAAATCGATGACCGTTACGGCAAGTCCCTGCTGCTGCAGATTCTCCGCCATTTCCAGACCGATAAATCCGGCTCCCACTACCACAGCCTTTTTCACGCCGTTTTCCTGAACGTAATCCCGTACCCGGATGGCATCGTCCGGTGTCCGCATCGTAAATACCCCGGAAAGTCCCATCCCTTTTACGGGAGGTACGGCGGGAGACGCCCCTACGGAAATGACAAGCTTGTCATAACTGAGCAGCTCCTCTTCCCCCGTGGCCACATCCTTGACAGCTACGGATTTGGAAGCCACATCCAGCCGGATGGCTTCCTTCCCTGTCAATACCGTTACGCCTGTGAGAGCGGCATACTTCGCCGGCGTATTCACGATCAGCTCGCCGGGCTCTTCGATCATGCCGCCCACATAATAGGGAAGACCGCAGCCCGCATAGGAAATATCCTTATCCTTGGAAATGACCGTCACTTCTATGCTCCTGTCTTCTCTTTTCAGCTTTGCCGCCGTTTTCGTACCGGCAGCTACCCCTCCGATCACCAATACCTTCATTAATTAATCCTCCTTTGACTTTTTCCCAAAATCTTTTGTATCCATTGCTCCTGAAACGGCCGGAATATCTGTACGACGGGGCCTACCAGAAAAGCGGCAGCCACTGTCCCGATTCCTACGGTTCCTCCGAGCAAAAATCCCGTCATGATAAAAAACAGATCGCAGCAGATGCGAACCGTACGAAACTGGAAACGCCCTAGCTTATCGGTGAGAATAACCGCCACCAGATCATTTGGCCCTGTACCCGCATCAGAAGATATCACAAGCGCCATTCCAATGGAGAGAATCACACACCCCAACACCATCACCGCCAATCGCACAGGCATGGGAGACCCGGCAGTCAGAAAATGCCCCAGTATCCAGTTGAACAGATCTATGATCGGCCCTCCCAGAAAGCAGCAGATAAAAGATCCCGTCTTTATGTACCCTTTTGCAAATAAAAGCATGAAAACAATAAGAACAGATTGAATTCCGCTGTGACACAGCCCTACCGAAATACCTGTAAAATGTGCTATACCGGCGGCAAAGACGGTAAACGTATCCGTCCCCAGATTACTGATTAAGAATAAAGCAACTCCCAGATGCGCAACGATAAGCCCCAGTATCAGAAAGCAAAGCCTTAGCATCCACTCCTTTTTATTTTTCACAACGCACCCTCACAACTTCTTTCTCATGTTTTTTTCCTGTTTTTATTTTTTTAATTATACCGTATTATTTGATAATCCACAATAAAATCTGTACTCATCCTCCGCTTTCGTTCAAATTATTTTGGCTGCCGGCATACCTCTATTCCCCTTTCCATAACAGCAAACGGCCCGGGACATCCGTCCCGGACCGATATTTATCCCCTGATCGTTCCGCCTCCCGCCACATAGCGGTCCTGATAAAACACCACCGCCTGTCCCGG
>DPJQ01000215.1:8506-8820 GCA_003542935.1 Lachnospiraceae bacterium
CCGCCTGTCCCGGCGTCACGGCCCGCACGGGCTCTTCAAAAATACAGTGCAGGGAATCTTCTCCCGCTTTTTCCACCCGGCAGAAGGTACCCCTGTGGCCGTAGCGCACCTTTGCCAGAAATCTGTCTCCGTCCCGAAACTCCTCCACAGCCATCCGGTTCAACCGATCGCACACAAGCTCCTTCGTAAATACGTCTTCGTTTTCTCCGATCACCACTTCATTTGTATCCGGGCGGATTTCCAGGACAAACACCGGATGCCCCAGAGACAGGCCGAGGCCTTTTCTCTGCCCCACCGTATAATGGGTGATTCCC
>DPJQ01000215.1:9119-9271 GCA_003542935.1 Lachnospiraceae bacterium
CCACCGTATAATGGGTGATTCCCCTGTGTCTTCCCAGCACTTCCCCGCTTTTCGTCACAAAATTCCCCGGGGGAGGCACCCTGCCTTTCATCTCTGCGTCAATAAAGCCTGCATAGTCATTGTCCGGTATAAAACAGATCTCCTGACTGTCC
>DPJQ01000215.1:9584-11326 GCA_003542935.1 Lachnospiraceae bacterium
ATAAAACAGATCTCCTGACTGTCCGGCTTATGGGCGACAGGCAGTCCATACCGCTGCGCCATCCGGCGCACTTCCTCCTTCGTATAGTTTCCCAGAGGCATCCGGGTATGAGACAGCTGATACTGGGTCAGGTTATACAGGGCATAGGTCTGATCCTTCCCCGCCGCTTCCGACATGGCAACGGCGTACCGGCCGTTTACAAGCCGCTCGATTCCCGCATAGTGTCCCGTGGCGATACAGTCCGCCCCGATCTCCAGGCTGCGCGCCAGCAGCGCCTCCCATTTCACATAGCGGTTACAGGCAATACAGGGATTGGGTGTCCTTCCCCGGAGATACTCATTCACGAAATAGTCCATGACGCAGGAGCGAAACCGGGATTTGAAGTTCATCACATAATAGGGGATCTCCAACAGCTGCGCCACATGTCTGGCGTCTTCCACCGCAGACAGTCCGCAGCAGCCTCCCTGCTCCGAAGCATGCTCCGGCTCCTCATCCTGCCAGATCTGCATCGTCACACCGATCACATCATACCCCTGTTCTTTTAACAGGTACGCCGCCACAGAGGAATCCACTCCGCCGGACATGCCCACCACGACTCTTTCCCTTTTCATAGATTCTGTCCCGGCCCGTTATATGGCGACTGATAGGGACTCCCCGGCCCCTGATAGGGCGGCTGATACCGATTTCCCTGTCCCTGATAGGGCGGCTGCGGCTGATTCCATGAGTCATGATAAGGCGGCTGTATCTGCCCCTGAATCGCTCTCAATGCCAGATAACCGTACACGCCGGAAACAGCCAAATCCACGATCCAGAAAAAGGGAAAAGAAATATTTGCAATTCTTAAAACCAGTCTGATCAGCACCGGTATCGTCCTTGTATACACGGAAAGTTTGAAAATCTCTCCGTAACTTAACCGCATTTTCATGATATTTACGAGAATCAGTACAATCAGGCTCACCACCAGAATCCGCAGAGAAAAAGTGATGATACTGCCCAGTCCCATAAAAAGGAACACAATCCCGATCACGATATAAAGATAGGGCAGAAACTCCTGCACAAGCGCCGCCAGGTCATCCTGCGTATAGCGTTCCCCTCCCAGCGCTTCCTGGAGATCCGCGTAATCGATCACCTGCTGTTCCCCGTCCGACTGGAGGATAACCCCCGCCTTATCCAGAATAATCACCGAGCTGTAATTGCTAAAGATATCCTCAATCTCCTCATTGCTCCAGTATTCCTCTGTATTGATATGAACAAAGATATCCTGCTCCTCGACCTCAAATGTCTCATCCATCGTCAAAATACCGTCTTCCAGCACAAATTCCGGCATCTCTGCCAGCACTTCGTCCCGGAAAACAGTTACCATCTCCGCCACCTGCATCGTCATAAAAACGGTACTGATCAGCAGATAAATTCCAATCAAAAGAGCGCTAAAGCCAAATACTTTAACGCCTCTGTTTCTGATAAATGTCCCATAGCTTTTAAAGTCCCATACGGACAGTGCCAGCTCCTGAAACACATTTTTCTTTGTTTCCCCCATCAATATACTTCCTCTTCGCTTTCTTCCCCTTCATGAATATCCGACTTCGGTTTCTTCAGGCCTTCGATACTGATCCCGTGCTTTTGTGCATAATCCCAGAGCGCCGCATGAATGGCCTCCTCTGCAAGAAGGGAGCAGTGCACCTTTACTGGCGGAAGCCCGTCAAGCGCCTCCATGACCGCTTTATTCGTCCCCTGCATGGCCT
>DPJQ01000249.1:0-9994 GCA_003542935.1 Lachnospiraceae bacterium
GTTGAGACAAAGCAAGTTTATAACGTTTATACTCAAGAATTAGAAAGAGTCTTTAGGCAAACTTTTAAAATGGATTTTTTTGATGAAAAACTCAAGAGTTTTATTAGAAAAAATAAGCATATCGTTATTTTTGGAGCGGGTGATTATGCAGGCAGACTTACGATACAATTAGCAAGTAATAATATATATTTTGATGGTTACTTGGTATCAGATTTGAAGTGTGGAAAAAGGAAATTCATGAACAAGCAAGTTTGGGATTGGAATAATATGCCGTTTTCTCCAGGTGAAGTAGGCATAGTAGTAGCTATAAGACCTGTTATATGGAATCAATTAATTGAAATACTAAGGGAAAATAAAATCAGACAATATATATGTCCGTTTTTATTTGAGATTGATGATGATTTTGCCAGGAGGTAATACATGCATAAAAACGAACCGCTGTTATCTGTGATAGTTCCAGTTTATAATGCAGAAAAATATATTAGCCAATGTGTGAATAGTATTTTGCAACAGAAACATTTGGCATTGGAAATTATTCTGGTAGATGATGGCTCTTTAGACGAAAGTGGCACTATATGTGATTTGTTTGCAAAAAAAAATTATTGTGTCAAGGCACTGCATATAAAAAATGGTGGAATAGCTAAAGCGCGTTACGAGGGAATTAAAATTGCAAAAGGCCGATGGGTGACCTTTGTGGATGCCGATGACTGGATTAGTGAAAATGCTTATAGAGATATATGTTTTGAAGATGACTGCGATATAGTAGTAACAGGTATTTGCGAATATACAAATGATGGTCGGGAAATAATGCATATGCCATATTTCAAGGAGGGGATTTATGAAAGGGAAGAAATAGTGAGTGAAATTATACCAATAATGCTGTGGAATTCAAGAGAAAATACATGGGCACTGGATCCTAGTTTATGTACAAAATTTTTTAGAAGAAAGGATATACAGAAACAGCTTGAAAAGGTATCAAAGGTAGGAAGTGATTTTGGAGAAGATAGTATGGTAATTTATCCTATGATGTTTCAGGTTGACCGAATACGAATATTAAAGAAAATATACTATTTTCACCGTCTGAGGCCATCAGGTGTGCTGCCACCTTATATAATAGATGAAGAATTTATACCTAAATTGTATAAAGTATACGAATATTTGAAAGACGAGTTTAGGAAGACAGCGTATTGGGATTTTATGAAAGGCCAGTTGGATTGTTTTTTTATTAATTCCATAGAATTAAAAAAACATTGCTTTGAATATTCCTTTTTCGAATTTGCAGCATTTTTTCCGATTGAAAAAGTATCACGAGGAAGTAGAGTCATATTGTATGGAGCGGGAGAACTTGGAATACGATATTGGAAACAAAATTCTTTATATCATTTTTGCGATATTGTGTCTTGGGTGGATAGGGCGCATGAAGATAAGCAAATTGATAATTGTATAATTGAGAGTCCTGAAGTTATAAAGGAACGAGAGTTTGAGTTTGTTGTAATTGCAGTGGACAATTATTATATTGCCCAGGGAATAGTACTTTATTTGAGTGAGTTAGGTGTCGGAGGTGAGAAAATAGTGTGGCATAGCACAAGAGTAAACCGTCAAGGAATGAAGTCCATATTTGATATTCTTAAGAAAGTAAGTGAACCGGTAATGGGACAGTGAGATATATGCCACTAGTGTCTTGTTACATTCATTTTGCGGAAAGTGAGCGGTACAAGATACTAGACAAATTGAAAATAAAAACACATTAAATTGTGAAGTAATTATAGAGACATGTGGCAAGTAAGAGGGCTCATATGAAAATTGCATACTTCTTAGACATCCCCATCGGCCTGGGCGGGGCGGGGAATGTTCTGTTGGAACAGGCAAAATTGATAAACTCTGTACATGATGTGCTTGTCCTCATCCCCTGCAATGCAGACGGTGTGATGAATCCGGAATACAGACATCGCTGTGAACGAGCTTGTTTGAACTATCAAGGGATGTGTTACCCTACAGCCTATGCTATCCAGAATATCGATATGATACAAGTTTGGCAGGCCGTGGAAAAGATTAGAGAAATGGCGCGCAGGGAAAAGGTGGATTTTTTTCACAGCGTGCAGTTGAACATAGCGGCGGAGCTGGCATCCCGCGAGCTTCATATTCCCCATTTGATGAATATTTATCAAATCGAGCCATCGGAATTCCTGTTTGCCCGGATGGATATATTCCCTCGCTACCATTCCTGTGATTCTCACCTGTTCTGCCGGGTCTGGAAAGACAACCTGGGCGTAATGACCCGGTGTATCAGGCCATCGGCGCCCCTCGCAGCCATACGCCACAAAGAAAGAAGGGCCGGAGGGGCCCTCAAAATTCTGATGCTGGGGGGCATATGTGGGCATAAAAATCAATTATGTGCGATCCGGGCCGTCCATCGGTGCAGGGAAAAAGGGCTTCCCGTATTTTTGACCATAGCGGGGAGCGCGGATCGGGCTTATGAAGAAAAATGCAGGGCATATGTTGCGGCCCATGGTCTGGAAGAGGCCGTGAGGATTCTGGGGTTCCAGAGCAACGTGGCCCCGCTTTTGGAAGAGCATGATTGTTTTTTATGCGCGAGTGTCAATGAGTCTTTCCCCAGTTCCATTGTGGAAGCTATGACCTATGGCCTGACGGTTATTTCAACGCCGGTTGCCGGAGTACCGGAACTACTGGTAGACGGAATAAACGCGTTTATCAGTCAAGGGTACGGGGCGGAAGATATGGCAGACAGCATTGCGGCGTGTTTTTGTGCGTACGGGGAAGACCGGATCCATAAACAGGCTGCGGAATTATGGGGGGAGCATTTTGCCCCTGAAGTTGTGAGGCGGCAGTTGAATGAATATTACGGGGAGATCCTGCAGGATTATCCCCCTTCTCCCGGGAAAACAGCGGGAAAAAGGGTAACGGAACAGGATATTCAGGAGATCTGTAAACGTCTGTGGGACAGGGGGATCAGGGAGAATTATGTCCTGTCAAGATGCTATTACTATGCTTGCTTAAGCCGGATCCTGGAACCGGGGGAGGCATGGATTTGGGGGGCAGGAAATTTTGGCAGATATGCGAAAGAAATAGCGGAGGCAGTTTTCCCGCAGATCCATATTGCAGCGTTTGTGGACGGTAGAAAAACAGGAGAATACCTGGGCCTGCCGGTTTATACCCCGGAATCGGTCGGGCCGGGAGCCGTGAAATACATGTTTATCAGTTTTGCACGGGGCCGTGAGGCGGCCATGGATGTATTGGAGGGGAAAGGGTTTGTCCGTAACAGAGACGCCTTGACGCTTCCGTGAGGAAGCCACCGGAATAAAAAGGGAGGAATCATGCTGAATATTACGGTCATAACCGTATGTTTTAACGAAAAAAGAAAAATAAGGGAGACCATGGAGAGCGTCCTTTGCCAGACTTACCCCCATATCGAATATCTGGTTATGGACGGAGCTTCCACGGACGGCACGGTGGACATCCTGCGGGAATATGAAAGCCGGGGCCATATCCGCATGTACAGCGAACCGGATGCCGGGGTTTACAACGCCATGAACCGCGGCGTTGCCCGTGCATCCGGGGATTATGTGTTTTTCCTGAATGCCGGTGATCTTTTTTTTCATGAACGGGTGGTTGCCGATATGGTTTCTCATATGGATGGAGATACGGCGGCTATCTATTACGGAAAGAGCTGTATGGTTCAGGCAGACGGCCTGAAACAGATCGTAGATTTTTCACAACAGGAAGGGACGCTGGAGGAAAAGCTGTTGGTCGGCGGCATGCCCTGCCATCAGAGTATTTTTGCGCCCCGGAAGCTGCTGGAGGAGCACCCATTCAGGGAAGAATATCAGATCCGGGCGGATTATGAGTGGCTGTTGTATGCAGTCGGCCGGGGAAGCCGGTGTGTAGGCGTGCCGGTGACGGTATGTTTTTATGATGCGGCCGGGATCAGCGGCAGGATCAGAAATTACAGACGGTGGCAGAGGGAGAGCGAAGAGATCGCGGGCCTGCACCGGAACCGATTTCCCGGGGCAGCCGCCGCGGAGGACGGCAGGGCACAGACGGATAAATGGAAATACTGGTGCCGGAAGAACCGTTTTATGTTCCAGCTTATGAGTTACTGGATGGCCCTGAAACAAAGAGGAGTGGACTTGGCCGTATACCTGCAGAAAAAAGGGTATGGCCGCATCGCCATATATGGCATGGGAAACCTGGGGCACACGCTGTCTATGGAATTAAAGGGAAGCAGCGTATCCGTGGCATATGTCATAGATCAGCATGCGGAAAATCTGTGCGCGGAGTATCCGGTATACCGGCCGACGGAGGCGCTGCAGCCGGTGGATTTGATTATCGTGACAACGGTGATGTGTTTTGAGGAGGTCAGGGATATGCTGTCGGAAAAAAAGGCATGTCCGGTCGTTTCTCTGGAGGATCTGCTGTATGAGGCAGGAGAGTGGGCCGACGGGGGCGGAACGGAGGCGGGATATGAAAATCGTGCTGTTTGGCGCAGGTAAATTTTATCAGTTTATAAAACATAAAATACCTTCCCAGGCGGATGTGGTGGCCTTTCTTGACAATGCCCCGCAGCTGCAGGGGAGATATCTGGACGGAATCAGAATCATTCCCCCCGGAGAAGTCCACGGAACCGGTTATGAGAAAATCGTCCTGACCAGCGCAAGGGAGCAGGAAATGAAAAGCCAGCTGATGGAGCTGGGGGTTGAGGAAAAGGATATCTGGTACTGGGAGTTTTTTCTCAGTGAGATGAACCGTGGGACGCTGAAACTGTTCTGTGGGAACAGCAGCATGGGAGGAAGAGGGAAAAGGATCCTGGTCATCTCGATGAAACTGGAGTACAGCGGCGGGCCGGTCGTTTCCCTGTATGCGGCGAAAGCGCTGCAGGACAGGGGAAACACGGTGACGCTGGCGGCCCCTGATGGAGACCGGAATTTTATCCGTGAAGCGACAGAGGGTGGGATCAATGTCGTTGTTTGTCCGGCGCTGCCCTATGTGCACGAGGAAGAATTGCTCTGGATCCGCCAGTTTGATGTGGTGCTGGTAAATGTGTTTCCCATGATCTTCTGTGCCTGTGATATCAGTAAAATCAGACCGGTAATGTGGTGGATCCATGAACCGTCAGAGGCGTACGGGAAAACTTTGGGCCGGTTCAGAGGTTACGGCTGTAATGAAGATTTGAAAAGGATCCATATCTGTGCGGTGAGCGGTGTTGCCCGGGAAAATTTCCATACATATTTTCCGGGGATGATAGAAAAGACGCTTCCCTACGGGATACCGGATGAGAGGGATGAATCCCCCGGGGAAAATACGTCAGAAAACCTGATTTTTGCCATCGTCGGAGCAGTGCGCCCAAGAAAAGGACAGGACATTTTTTTCGAAGCAATGAGCCGGCTGGGCGTGGAAGAAAAGAAAAATGTCCGGTGCTGGATGATCGGAGCGATATGGGAGGATGCATATGGCAATCGGGTCAGAGAACAGGCGTGTAATACTGTGCCGGTAAAATTTTGGGGAACGCTGCCGCGGAAAGAAATGAGAAAGCTGTATAAAAGTGTGAATGTGGTGGTGTGCCCTTCCAGGGAGGAACCTATGTCGCTGGCCATAACAGAGGGGATGATGCACGGGAAGGTATGTATCGTTTCGGATTCGGCCGGGATGGCGGAATACGTGGCGGACGGCGAAAACGGCCTTATCTGCAAGACGGGCAATGCCGCGGATTTATCGGAAAAGCTGAGATGGGTGATCAAAAACCGGGGGAAGCTGCAGGAAATGGGGATGAAAGCCAGACAGACCTATGAAGAATTTTTTTCTATGGATGCGTTCGGCAAACGGTTAGAGACGGCTTTGCAGGATACCATGGAGACATATCAAAAACGGTGAAAAGAGTAAACAGCTACACGTATCAGAGGGTTTTGCGGGTGCAGGATGGATAATGTATATGATATAAGAAGGGAAAGACAATTACAGTTCATATGTTCTGCAGAACATACGGGTTACGTCCCCACGCAGGGATTGCTTCGGTCCTGTGTTGTGGTCGTCAATCTTTATTATGCGGAACAGGTTGGCTGGTATTGCCGGTATTTAAATAAAATACCGGACGGGATAGACCTCTATATATTTTCTTCCGAGGAAGAGACGCTGGGGCAGGCCGGAAGATACTGTAAACATAAAAATACGTTTTATATAAAGAAGGAAAACAGGGGGCGGGACCTGAGTGCGTTTTTAGTGGCTTTTCGTCCGTATATGGACCGGTACAGTTTTATTTGTTTCCTTCACGATAAAAAAGAGCGTGCGCCCTGGATGAAAAAAGACACAGACAAATGGCGGGAGAATTTATGGGGAAATATGGCCGCTACGGGGGACTACATTTATAACATTCTCCAGTTATTTGAAGATCACCCTAAACTGGGAATCCTTTTCCCACCGGAACCTTTGGGGGAAGGCTATCTGGCATGGTTTCAGGCGTCCTGGGGGGATAATTTTCAGAACTGCCGGGATCTGGCCGAAAAATTGCAGCTGTCGGCTGATATTTCCAGGGATAAGCCGGTCATTTCCCATGGCAGTGTATTTTGGACGCGGTGGGAGGCCCTGGAGAAGCTGCTGGCTTTTCCCTGGGATTACGGCGATTTCCCGGACGAGCCGATGCCGCCGGACTTTACGGTCAGCCATGCAGTGGAGCGTATTTTCGGCTTTGCGGCCCAGGATGCGGGATACGATGCCGGCACGGTTATGACCGAACAGTACGCATCATGGTCATTACTGTTTGCACAGGGATATTTCAAGGAGATGTTTTCCGAATTATCCCGGCGGATGGGAATAGAGAATTTACTGCAGTTCCGTGCGTTGAGCATGGAAAAGGCAAGGATCTTAAACTATGTCCGTGCCCATGGATCGGTGTACCTGTACGGCGCCGGAAAATGCGGGAACATGCTGGTACGGATGCTGCGGGAGGAAGGGATGGAGCCGGACGGTTTTGCGGTGTCGGATAAGGAGGGGAGCGCAAACCTCATAGAAGGGCTTCCGGTATATGGACTTGGGGAGATAGGGGAGCAGAAAGCTTTAGAGGGTGCCAACGGCAGGAATATCGGTATCATCCTCACCGTATATTTTCCCCTGCAGGCAGAGATGATCCGGAATTTGGAGGAAAACGGTCTCCATGATTTTCTGGTTTTGTTTGAGGAATAGGAGGCTTGGAATGGAATCCTACAAAATCAAAAGTATCATAGCCGAAATTGCCGGAGGGATCGAAGACCTGATCGGCCGGGGTGTTATCTGCACAGACAGAAAGCTGCTTCTTTACGGCCTGGATCGTTATGCCTTTGCCATGCGTACGATTCTCGCAAATCTGGGCTACCATAATGTGGAAGGTTATCTGTCTGACGATGAGGCGCAGGTTCTGCGCTGCAGGGCGGATATGGAAAACTTTTCCTGCCGTTTTCTGGCACAGGAAGCAGGGCTTCTCCGGATATGGCGCCTGGAAGAGCGGCTTGAGCCCTTTGACTCCGGTGTGGCCATTCTGGTCGCTTCGAAAAGTTATGGGAAAGAGAAGGCAAAGCTGGAGGCTTTGGGATATGAGGAACATATCCATTTCTACAGCGTATACGATTTTCGGGATCAGGAGCTGGAAGCATTCTTTGCGGATAAAAAGAAAATGTCTCTGCCCGAAATTAAACAGGCGGAGAAAGAAATGCTTGCTTATGTGGACAGGCTCTGCCGGAAGCATGGGATTCGGTACTGGGTATGTGGCGGCACCCTTCTGGGAACGATCCGGCATCAAGGTTTTATCCCCTGGGACGATGATATCGACATTTTTCTTCCCTTGAAAGATTATCGGAAGCTGATTGATCTGTTTCGGGAGAAAGAGCGCGCCCGGGAGGCGGGATATTACGGCATGCTGGGTTTCGGTACATCAGAGAACAATGATTTCGCGGATCTTTTGGCAAAGATAGTGGACAAGCGGACGATTGTGGCCGAGGATATCGGCACTGTGCGGAAAGTTAACCCGCTGTGGATCGATGTGTTTCCTCTGGTAGGCATGCCGGAGGACCCGGCGGAAAGACATCTCTTTTTTGCAGGCTACAGGGAGATGAACCGGAAGATGTGGCGTGAATTTTATGCGGCCAATGGGCGGGTGGATCTCTTTGGCCGATGGTACGCAAAACAGAAAGAGTACATATCGCGGTATGATTTCGACGGCTCTGAGTATGTAGGCGTCCTGGGGGCAGTGTATGGGGAAAGGGACTGTACCCACAAACGGGTATATGCCGAGACGCTGCGGATGCCCTTTGAGGATATCGAGGTAAACGTGCCGGTGGGGTATGAGGAATATCTGGACATTCTCTACGGGGCCTGGAGACGGCTGCCGGAGAAGCATGAGAGGAAGACACGGCATGATATGCTCGTATACTGGAATCAGGCGATGGCATATGGAAAGGGCAGGGGGAATGATCAGTATTATAACGCCGGTCTATAATGTGGAAATGTACCTCCGGCAGTGCATAGAAAGTCTGTTAGGCCAGGTTTACAGGAATATAGAGGTCATTCTGGTGGATGACGGTTCTACGGACGGCAGTCTTGATATTTGTAAAGAATATGAAAGAAGAGATCCCCGCGTCCGGGTGCTCCAAAAAGAAAACGGCGGACCGGTCAGTGCCCGTAAAGCGGGACTTTCTGCAGCGGAAGGGGAATACATAGCGTTTATGGACAGCGATGACTGGGCTGAGCCGGATATGTACGGCCGTCTGCTGGACAAACTGGAAAAAGAGAACGTGGATATAGCCATGTGCGGGCGATACGAGGATACGGAATTTTATTCGAAGAAAGTATGTCACGGGATCGCAGAAGGGCGATATGACAAGGGCCGGATGTTGCGCGAGGTGTATCCGCGTATGTTGACGGGAAAGGATTTTTTTTCATGGGGGATATTTCCGGGCCAGTGGGATAAGCTGTTTCGCAGGGAGTGCCTGTATGATTTTCAGATGCGTGTGGAAGACAGCATTTTTATGGGCGATGACGCGGCCTGCGTGTACCCCAGTTTGCTGTGTGCGGACAGTATCTATGTTCTGGGCGAGTGCCTGTATCATTACCGGCAGAGTACGGGGTCTCTGGTTAAACAGAAGGGCGGAGAGCGGGAGCGGTTCCGGATACTGTATGAGACGGTCAACCGGTTTTTCACGGAACATGCCGGAATCTATGACCTGCGGGAGCAGTGGAAACGGTACCTGCTGTTTTTGATGGTGCCACGGGCAGACAGCCTGTATACCGGCATGGATAAACTGGATTACCTCTTTCCTTTTCCGGGAGTAAAAAGGGGCTCACGTATTATCCTGTATTGTGCAGGGACTTACGGCCAGAGACTGTACCGGTTTCTACAGGAAACGGGATTCTGTGAAGTGGCCGCCTGGGTGGACAAAAACTGCACAGCGTTACGAAGGCAGGGGCTGCCGGTGGAACCGCCGGAAGTAATCGCAAAGAGACAGTACGATGCTATCGTCATCGCTACGATGTTTGCCGGAGCCCGGAAAGAGATAGACCGGGAATTGAGGATGCGGTATCCGGCCGGAAAGATTTGTGGGATTGAGGATAAGGCCGTTGTCGGCGGTGATGTAATGCGGGTGTTTGGATTGGTATAAGATCAAGGCCTGCCCACAGGATGATAAGGGGCAGATTCCCTCTTGGCATAATATACATATTGTTACAGACATTGCAATGAATGCAAAGTCCTGGGCTCAATAGTTACTTCCTCCTTGAAATTTTTTCAGTAAACAGTAAATCAGAGGTTGAAGAAACGGGACAGATGTGTTAGTATGTAAACATACGGTGACAGACTTCATTCGTTCCATGTCAGCGTAAAAATAAAAGTAGGAGGAATGCGTATATGACGAACCGTGAATTATTTTTTGCCATTTCTGATGTGGTAAAGCATGAGGTTCAATCGGCAAAAACGGAACTGAGATCAGAGCTGGATCAGAAAATCCAGGAAGTT
>DPJQ01000249.1:10361-16702 GCA_003542935.1 Lachnospiraceae bacterium
TCCAGGAAGTTAAATCAGAACTGGGTGGAGAAATTGATTCTTTGAAAACGGAAGTGGCCGGAGTGAAAGCCGAGGTGGCCGGAATGAAGGAAGATATAGCCGGAGTGAAGGCCGAGGTTGCTGATTTAAAGACGGATGTAAGGACTGTTAACTTGAAACTTGAAAATGAGGTCAATTTCAAATTGCGGCTGTTGCTGGAAAACTACATGCCGGCAGCTAAAAAATATGAAATGGAATCGGAGCATGTAGAAATCCTGCAGTCAGATATGGGCACGGTAAAAAAAGCAGTTGAGGCGCATAGCGGAATTATCAATAAGCACAGTGAAATTATCAAGGAACATGGTGAGCAGCTGGCTCAACTGGTAAAATTGGCCTGACCCCCACGGAGATATGTTATATCTATGGAGGTCAGGCGCAAGGTCTGTAAAAGTTTTA
Source organism: Lachnospiraceae bacterium (assembly GCA_003542935.1). GTDB lineage: Bacteria > Bacillota > Clostridia > Lachnospirales > Lachnospiraceae > UBA11957. The sequence goes on from DPJQ01000249.1 coordinate 10,797, forward strand.
TCTATAAAATCCCATCCTAAATCATATCATTTCATTCAAAGATTTAATTGCAAAAAATCCCATTATATTATTTGGAAAATTTTTATGCCGTACACAAAATATCCGGTCGCAATTTCACGGATTTTTCCGTTACAGTTCAGCCATAATGTCGTTTACGCTCACTGGACGTTTTTCTGCACACTAAGGCGTAAGGCGCTCAGGAAGAGCCTTTGCGTCTAAGTCTCTTTAAGCAGTGGCTTCGCATTTGCTGAACGGTCACTTTTTTCTTGCGCGGCTCATTTGATTGTGAGAAAATGGCAGGGAAAGTTTTGTAGAATGCTAAATCGGTATGCACGGTTCATGTTCAGGGGGATTTCAATGAAAAAAACATATAAACTGACGATCGCCTACGACGGCACCCGTTACTATGGCTGGGAGCATCAGCCGGGGCGGGATACAATCCAGGGAAAGCTGGAAGGAGTGCTGGAACGCCTGGTGGGGGAATTTGTGGATGTAATCGGCGCAGGCCGCACCGACGCGGGGGTTCATGCCCGGGCTATGGTGGCCCATGCGGTATTTGATTCCCCATTGGCAGAGGAAGAGATTCGTGATTATATGAACCGGTATCTGCCGGAAGATATTGCGGTCAGGGATGTGGCAATAGCCTCCGACCGTTTCCATGCCCGCTATAAGGCAGTGGGAAAGACCTATTGCTACACTTGTTTTGACGGGCCGGTGAAACCGGTTTTTGACCGGAAATACGTCACAATATTAAAACAGTCCCCCGATGTGGAGGCCATGCAAAGGGCGGCCGGATATCTGGAAGGGAAACAGGATTTTGCCAGTTTTTGCGGCAATCCCCGTATGAAAAAATCGACGGTACGGGTAGTGGACCGCATTGAGATTACAAAAAAGAGCGGTTACATCCGGTTTACATTTCATGGGACTGGATTCTTACAAAACATGGTCCGTATTCTTGTGGGAACGCTTTTAGAGGTGGGTTATGGACACATGGAGCCGGAACGGGTGAGGGATATTTTGGCAGCCCGTGACCGAAAGCTGGCAGGCCCGACGGCGCCGTCTCAGGGATTGTGCCTGATCAAAGTGGATTACTAATATGTGCAGACAAAAAACACCTGCATGCTTGAGGTCATGCAGGTGCACCCGTGCCGGACAAAATCCGGTGAGTATATAAGAAACTGCGGCGGAAAAAGAAACCAGCGGGGGAAAAATGCTGTATTGGCCCTTGCAGGGCCCAGGAAGAAAACCGCCCCAGTGTATGGCTTTGGTGTACGCCGGTATCAGGCGGCGGCACCCATGCTGAAGCTCAGCATAACGGATACATCCTCCGGACAGGAAAGCTCAAGATCCATCTCTTTGATCAGAGAGCTCTGGAATACCGTTGACAGAGTCAGGAACTTAGTCAGCTGAGATTTCAGATTCAGACGGTCGCCTTCCTGTGTGGTCAGGTATACATCTCCCTGGCATTTGTTCACGGCCTCAAAAAAACTTTCCACATTTGTCACATTTGTCAATTTCATACTGATCTACCTCCTCGTATCAGATTTTGTTTTCCTTTTCTCTTTACGGGTATCAGAATACCAGATGAGAGGAAGGAAATCCTTCAAAAAAACCCGAAAATTTATATTTTTCTTGGATAAGATTTTGTTTTTATGAAATTATGTGTTGCAAAGCCTGGTTTGCAGGTGCTGACAAAAGGCAATGTCATTTACTTAAGCCCGGACGCTGCCATCTGTGTAACGGCCTAAGTAAATGACATTGGACAAAAGGTATATAACGTGGTAAAATCACCATGGAAAAAGGAGGCAATATGAAAATAGGATTTATAGGATGTGGAAACATGGGCGGCACAATGATGCAGGCTATGTTGGATGCAGGAAAATGTGCACCTGAAAATATTATGGCGTCAGCCCGCTCCGAGGAACGGCTGCGCCTCAGGAAAGAGCAGATGGGCGTGCAGGTGACTACGGATAACCGACGCGTGGCGGCTTTTGCCGAAACGCTGTTTCTGGCAGTAAAACCTCAGTGTTATGAGAAGGTGATTGAGGAAATCCGGGAGCAGGTGACAGCTGACCAGTTGATCGTGACCATTGCCCCGGGGAAGACACTGGACTGGCTGGCCGGGACTTTTGGCAGGGAGTTAAAGATTATCCGCGCTATGCCCAATGCGCCGGCTATGGTCAGGGCCGGGATGATGGCCCTGTGTCCCAATGCCCGGGTGTCGGAGGAGGAACTGGCCGGATTCCGTGAGCTCTGCAGCAGCTTTGGCAGTACCGAGGTGGTGGAAGAGCATTTGATGGATGTGGTCACTGCCGTCGCAGGAAGTTCTCCTGCGTATGTATTTATGTTTATTGAGGCTATGGCTGATGCGGCTGTGGCGGCGGGGATGTCCCGGGCGGCCTCTTACAAATTTGCGTCCCAGGCGGTGTTGGGCAGCGCTAAAATGGTGTTGGATACAGGAAAACATCCCGGAGAGCTCAAGGATATGATCTGTTCACCCGGCGGGACCACCATAGAAGCGGTGCGGGTTCTGGAGGAAAAGGGTATGCGCAGCGCTGTGTTTGAGGCAGTGAAAGCCTGTGTAGATAAATCCCGGGGCATGTGAAAGGGAAAAATAATTTGCCAAACATAACAAAATGAGCATATGATATATTCCAAATTCTGATATATTCGTATTTGTTATAGGACTTTAGTAACAATTAGCATTATATTTATTTGTAATTGCATTTTATATATTTGCAAAATGAAAACAGTTGGGAAGACAGAAGCTGCCTGAGCGAAAAAAACATCGCCGACGGCTTCTGTTTTGTTATTCTGCTATGATTCATAGGAATAAGAACGGCCCAAAGTTAGTGGTTGCTAAGTTGATAAAAAATTCTCAATTCGTTACAATAAATAAGCACGAGTGAAAGAGGAGAAAACAGGATATGGAAACTTATGTTCAGATGGGCCTGGGGCTGACGGCCATAGCCATGGGCCTGCAGGGCTTTTGGCGAAGCGGCAGAGAAAAACGGCGTCATGGACACGGCCATCACAGTTTTGGCCATAAACATGACGGTTCTGTGTTTTCCATTGATTACTATGCCTATGCCTCGAGACTGCGGGGATGGAATCCGGGCTTCAAGGCATTGTTTTCTATGGTTTGCCTGGTGCTTTGTATCGCCTGCGACAATGTATACGTATCTCTGGGGACAATTTTGCTGATGGGATATATCACTGTGGTGATGGGAGGCCTGCCCTTTTGGCGGTATCTGTCTCTGATGACGATACCGATTGTTTTCCTCTTTTTCGGCAGTGTGGCTGTTGCCCTTGGTGTGGCGCCGTTTCCGACGGGACAATACTGTGTACATATGGGATTTTTCTATCTGTATTGCTCGGACGAAAGTCTTTTGGCTACTCTGCGCCTGGTTGCCAGGGCGTTTGGGGCTGTCAGCGCCATGTATATGCTGACGCTGTCCACTCCGGCCAGCGAAATCATTGTGGTGCTGCGCGGTATTCACGTTCCCCGTCTGATCGTGGAGCTGATGAATATGATCTATCGCTATATTTTTCTGATGATGGATACACAGTGCCGGATGAAAAATGCTGCCGAATCAAGGCTGGGATATTGTGACTTTAAGACCTCCTGCATTTCCTTCGGTCAGGTAGCGGGCAATTTGCTGGTGGTATCTCTGAAAAAAGGAAATGCCTATTATCAGGCTTTGGAAGCCCGCTGTTATGATGGGGAATTACGTTTCCTGGAGGAGGAAAAAGCTGTGACGGCGGGGCAGACAGCCATCGCAGTGGTGAGTGTGGCGGCTCTTCTGACAGTGTGGAGACTAACGGCGTGACAGAAAGGGTATTCGGATCAGGCCGAAGGATGTGCCGTAAGGGACTATACGGTAAAAAGCGAAGAGAAGGCGGATGCCGTGACGGGAGTGGAGATGGAGAAAGGGACAAGAGAGATCATATTGCAGGCACGGAATCTGCGTTATGCCTATGGAGAGGAAAAGCCGGCCCTGGACGGAGTGAGCCTGGATATCCGCGAAGGAGAAAAAATTGCCGTGATGGGCTCTAACGGAGCGGGGAAATCCACGTTTTTTCTGAATATCAACGGCGTTTTGAAAAGTGAATCGGGAGAAATTTTCTACCGCGGTGAGAAAATGACAAAAAAGACTTTGAACCGTCTGCGGAAAAGCGTAGGGATCGTTTTTCAGGATGCGGATAATCAGATCATCGCTTCCACCGTGCGGGCGGAAATATCTTTCGGGCCGATGAACCTGAAGCTTCCCAGAGGGGAGGTGGTGAGCCGTGTGAACGAGGCTCTGGCTTATATGAACCTGCAGGGATTTGAAGATCGCCCGCCCCACTACCTGAGCGGCGGGGAGAAAAAAAGAGTCAGCATCGCCGACATTCTGGCTATGCACCCGGAGATCATCATTTTTGACGAGCCGACGGCTGCCCTTGATCCGGTCAACGCGGATATGCTGGAAGCGGTATTGGGAAAGATGGCCGATGACGGGAAGACCATACTGATATCCACCCATGATGTGGATTTTGCCTACCGCTGGGCAGAACGGATCGTGGTGTTTGGCGACGGACGGATCATTGCTGACGGGGAGCCCCTGGAAGTGTTCCGGAACAGTGATATTTTGAAAAGAGCCAATCTGAAAAGGCCCATGCTGCTGGATATTTATGAAATGCTGTGGAAACGGGGGATCATAGGTCAAAAAAAGGCGTATCCCCGGAGTGTGGAGGAGTTTGCAGCTATGCTGTGAATGATAAAGATCCCGAGAGAGGGAGGAAAGGATTTGCTATGACTAAAAAACAAAAGAAACTCGTTGTATGTATCGCTGCCCTGTGCGGCATGTTCGCCGTGGTTCCGGCGGCCAATGCCATGCATATCATGGAAGGATTTCTTCCTATTACGTTCTGCGTCGCCTGGGGGGTGGTCTGTGTGCCGTTTCTCGTTATCGGATTTATGAATATCCGTAAACGACTGGACGAAAACCGGCAGGCAATCATGCTGCTGGCGTTGACAGGGGCCTTTGTCTTTGTTATCTCGTCTTTGAAGATCCCGTCCGTGACCGGGAGCTGCTCCCATATGACGGGGACAGGCCTGGGAGCAATTCTGTTCGGGCCCTGTGTGACCAGTATCCTGGGCATTATCGTGTTGATTTTTCAGGCGATTCTGCTGGCCCACGGAGGTGTGACATCCCTGGGCGCCAACTGTTTTTCCATGGCCATTGCGGGACCTCTTTTGAGTTTCGGCTTATATAAACTGTTGGATAAATCCGGGATGAACCGGAAAGTCAATGTATTTATCGCGGCATTTGCTGGCGATCTGTTTACCTACTGTGTGACCAGTTTTCAGCTGGCCCTGGCCCATCCCTCGCCCACAGGCGGTTTCGGCTACGCCCTGGTCAAATATCTGGGAGTATTTGCGCCGACCCAGGTGCCTTTGGCTGTGATCGAGGGTATCCTGACGGTGGTGATTGTGATTGGCCTGGAGACCTATGCGAAGGATGAACTGAAAGGTATCGGATTTTTGAAAGGAGCGCAAAACGGATGAAGACGAAAAACAATAAAGGACTTGTGATCGGACTGCTGATTTTATGTTTTTTGATTGCCCTGGTGCCCCTGTTCGCCTTGAAAGGGGCGGAGTTTGGCGGATCCGATGATGCGGGCAGCGTGATGGTGTCGGAGGTGACCGGGACGGAATATGAGCCCTGGTTTACCCCGGTGTTGGAAACTTTACTTGGCGGCGAGCTGCCGGGGGAGGTGGAAAGCCTGATGTTTTGCCTGCAGACAGGGTTGGGCGTGGGTATCATCGCCTTTGTGATGGGCCGTCTGGTAGAGCGGAAAAAGTGGACGGATAAGCAGGAGAAAAGGTAAGTGTTACCGGGTTACTTTTCACACGGTAGCCA
>DPJQ01000187.1:0-509 GCA_003542935.1 Lachnospiraceae bacterium
GCCATCGACCATGTAACCCTCGCGGAGGGAAAACCGGCCTGCCATGTGATCGGAGAGACCGCCGCCAAAGGCATCTGCGGCTCCGGGCTGATCGACGCGGCAGCGGCCCTGCTGGACGGGAAACTGATCAACAAACGCGGACGGATACAGGATATCAGCGAAATGAACGGGCAGCGATATATTCCCCTGGCGGATGATATCTATCTGACCCAGGACGATATCCGCCAGCTGCAGATGGCCAAGGGAGCCATCGCCGCCGGGATCGAGCTGATGGCGGATCATCTGGGAATCACCACAGAACAGATAGACCGGATACTTCTGGCCGGAGCCTTCGGCAGCTTCCTGAATCCGGAGAGTGCCTGTCGGATCGGCCTTCTCCCCCCTCCCCTGCTCTCCAGGATTACCGTCGTGGGCAACGCCGCCGGAACCGGCGCGAAGAGAATGGCCTGCAGCAGACAGGAACTGGCTCTCGCCCAGGAACTGGCAGAAAAGATTGAGTTCATCGAGCT
>DPJQ01000187.1:804-1102 GCA_003542935.1 Lachnospiraceae bacterium
ATTGAGTTCATCGAGCTGGCTGATATTCCCGGCTTTCAGCGGACATTCGCGAAAAATATGAATTTCACAGAATGAAAAAAGCCTCGCAAAAACCGTATCTCCGTTTACGCATCGAAAAAAGCGAACAGCCGTAATCTCTGCCGCGCCCTGGCAGAGATTACGGCTGTCAAATTCTAAAAGAGCTAATATCTTTTATTTCCCGCATTCCTGATGGTTGATCATACTGGCCAGATAGCCTGCCCCGAAACCGTTGTCTATATTGACCACGGATATCCCGCTGGCACAGGAATTCAGCATG
>DPJQ01000187.1:1392-5046 GCA_003542935.1 Lachnospiraceae bacterium
CCATAGCCCACGCTGGTGGGCACCGCTATCACCGGGCAGTCGGCAAGGCCGCCGATCACGCTGGGCAGGGCCCCCTCCATACCGGCACCGAAAGCGCTCCCTCCTGCACATCCTCTAAAATCTTTTTTATTTCCTGATTCATATTCAGTCTTTCTTTTTCCAGTAATCGGTGCTCAGCCCGCTGGCAGATTCCTTGGTGTCATCCGTATTGGTCAGATTCTTCAGGGCATTGAAAGCCTCCAGCTCCTGGGCCACCAACTGCAGATTATCGCGGATCGGCAGGCGCTGCGGACATACTTTCTCACATTTGCCGCACTTGATACAGTCTGAGGCCGCTCCCAGGGAGCTGAATACTGCCCCCGCGATACCCTGGGCGGCTCCGCAGATGCCGATCCAGAGGCCGGTATTTTTCACAAACCAGTTGTTGATCAGAACAGGAATGATCAGATAGATCAGCATAGAAAGGCAGCCCCCCAGGAAAAACCCGTTTATGTAGAATACCCATACGTTCTGCGCCATGGAGTCGATGAGATAGGCGATCCCCTCCAGAGCCATACAGGCCGTAATGGTGATCCTCGTATCATACTTCCGGAACAGCTTGTTGATGGTCGGCAGCATCAGCGCCATGGTCGCCTCGGTGATCGCAATATGGATACCGAAAGCCGTCTGGCTTATGCCGAACTCCTCTCATTTGTACTTTTCCGATAACTGCAAAGGTACCCGTCAGTTACCGTTTTAGCATCGTGCACGATTACCTGATAATATTTTATCAAGCCTCTCCGGTAGCGTCCACTTCATAAAAATAATGTCCCCATAACCAAACGCTCATTCCTCTGCCGGGAAATACGGACTGACGGAACTTCTCAAAACCATTTGAATTTTTTCCTCCTGGGTAATACAATGAATATAACTTTAAAAAAATAATCCAATTATCCGCTGCGGATATGGAGAAAGGAGATTCATGAAGAAAAGATTTTTATTTCCTGTCCTATTGCTGTTACTGTGTCTGTCCTGCAGCACAGTCTATGCCACCAATACGGATGAGGAAAAGACGGAAAGCATAACATTAACGGAGGAAAACCGCTATGACCCTGTATATTATCAGGAACCGGAAGAGCTTTATCCTGTAGCAAAAGCCAGAATGGAGCGTTCCGGGGCGCCTAGTTTGGAAGAATGTGTGGTAAATGCACTGGAACAGTTTCAAGATAAAATCGATGTCTCAGCATATAGGATTCCCAGCGCGGAAGCCGGCACAAAATATCTCCAGATTTTAAATAGCCATCCATCCCTTTTTTATGTGAAAAGCACTGCCAGTTGGAGCTATAGTAAATCTACAAATCTGGTGGTCAGCTATAACGTTACTTATAATATGGATAAAAATATAATAAAAAGCCAGCAGACAGTCTTTGAGCAGGAGATAGATCAGGCGCTGACCTGGACAGATAACTCTATGACAGATGTGGAAAAAGCGCTTGCCGTGCATGATTATCTCGTACTGCACTGTGAATATGATAAGGAAAGACTGGACAACAATACCGTGCCGGACGTTTCCCACTCCGCATACGGTGCGTTGGTTGAGGAGATTGCCGTCTGTGACGGGTATGCGAAAGCCTATTTCTGCATATTGGAGAAACTTAATATTCCCCGCACAATCGTGAGCAGCGACAGTATGCACCATGCCTGGAATCTGGTCAAGATCGGCGGAAACTGGTACCATGTAGACGTAACCTGGGACGACCCGACCTGGGACTGCATCGGGCGGGTCATGCACACCTATTTTCTCCTGAGTGATACGGCAATCGCAAATGCCGGGCCAAGCGGCAATACGCATTATGGCTGGGATAATGTCGATAATATTGCCAATTCCAAAATCTACGATGACGGCGCTCCCTGGTCCGGAATCACTTCCGCATTCTGTTATCAGAACGGAAGCTGGTATTATGCCAGATACAATACAACTGACCGGGGCACAAGCCTGATGAAAAGATCGGGAAAACTGGAATCCCAGGAAGAAATCCTTTACACGGAACCAGAGACGTGGAACTATTATACTACCGGTTATATGTACCTGGATTTAGAACCGACAGAGAATGAACTTTATTTCAATACCAGGACAGCGATATACAAATTAGATGAAAATGAAAAAACCGTCAAAGTACATGAACCGGAAATTTCAGGAGGCGAACAACTGATTTTCGGTTTCACGGTGAGAGGATCCCGGTTATGTTACGCGCTTCAGACAGATCCCAATCTATCCGGAAAACAGGTTATTTTTGAATATACACTGGAAGACACTCCCTTCCCGGAAATTGAAGGCGTTTCTGCCAAAGATATAGATACCGTCTATACCGGAAATCCAACAGCCATCGTACTGCAGGGAACACTGGACAGCGATACTGTCACTTACAAGGTTGCCGGCGCCTATCAGAAAGACCAGCCGGAAATGATAAACGCAGGCACTTACCAGGTATCCTATAAAGTGGAACGGGCAGGATACAAAAGCTATTTCGGAAATGTCAAAGTGACTATTCGGAAAGTAACGCCGGAATATCCCTCCGTAACCGGGCTGAAGGGAAACAGCGGCAGTCTGCTGAGCCAGGTCGTGCTGCCGTCCCATTTTATCTGGGAGGACGGAACCACGAAATTACGTGAAACTGGCGAAAAAACATTTTATGTTTCCTATGTGCCTGATGATACCCTCAACTATGAAACCGTCTCCCGAATCCCGGTGACTGTAACGGTGAACTGTCCGGGTCATACCTATACGGAAACGGTGACCGCTGCGCCCACCATGACACAGGAGGGAAAGGCAGTCTGCACTTGCAGCTTATGTGGGGATACCTACACGAAAACCCTTCCTGTATTGTCACCCGATCATGGCAGCGATGATGGAAACACCGGTAATTCCGAAAACCTGGGCAATAACGAAAGCACCGGCAATAACGAAAACACCGGCAATACACAGCAGCCGGAAGATATCGTCCCCCCGGAAAAACCGGCAAAAGCCTCCGGTCTGAAATTGAGCAAGGCCACCGCAAACTCCCTGAAATTTTCCTGGAAAAAAGTAACCGGTGTCAACTACCGCCTGGTACTCTCCAACGGAAAGAAAACAGTTTCCACAGTATATACCACGGGCAATTCCCACAATTACAAAAAATTGAATGCGGCGACCGTATACACTCTAAAGGTAACACCTTACGTGGAAGCGAGTGGAACAAAGCTCTATGCATCTTCCACTACTTCTTTCAAGGCGGCTACATCGCCGGCAAAAAGTAAACTCCTGACTGTAAAGAAAAAGGGAAATGCCAAAGCCACAATCACCTGGAAAAAGGTCACAGATGCCGACGGTTATGAAATCTCCATGCGGACCGGGAAAGGCAGTTATAAGGTCATAAAGACCGTCACCAAAGGTAAAACTGTTTCTTTCACCAAATCCGGGCTGAAAAAAGGAACAAACTACAGCTTCCGCGTCCGGGCTTATAAAAAAGCAGGCAGTAAAAAAACATATGGAAGCTACAGCAATATAAAAACTTTAAAAATGAAATAGACCGGGAAAACCTGCAGACCGGATCGACCCTGATGGTCGACAAATTATACAAAAAGTATTTCAGGGGGGCGAATCCGCCCCCCTGTATTATGTTCTTACGGTCTCAG
>DPJQ01000091.1 GCA_003542935.1 Lachnospiraceae bacterium
TTGTAGTTAATGAGCAAATACTACTTATTTCCTCACTTGAAATACCTGTTTCCTTCTGTTATACTGAGTCCATTCTGTCGAAATACAAAAATACAACTGCTTTATATCTTCACAATTACCAAAGGAGATCGTATGGCGTACTATATTACCTATGGTGAATTTCAGCAGCATTTAAAAGAGTATTATCTGAGAACCGGAAACCGGATGCAGTTTCCCGAAATGACCGATTACCTCTACCGAAAGGGACTTCTGCGGGATGTTCCTCCGCAGGGACAGCCCGTCAATAAAATGTACGGCTCCATAACGGACGATGAGTTTGATAAAGTCATGGACTCCTTCACGCTGGCCCTGACTCCCAATGTCTCCGTGTCCTCAACCGTCAACGAAACGGACATTATCCCGCAGGCCAGGGACGTGTTTATCATCCGGCATCCCCGATATACCCGTCCGTCTCCGCATATACATAATTATTTTGAGATTGATTTTGTTGCTTCCGGGCAGTGCAGCTTCGTCTTTGAGAATGAGGAGAGAACCATGAAAACCGGTGAGTTGTGTATCATCGCCCCTCATTCCAGACATGATCTGATCATTGATGACGAGTCTATTGTCTTTTGTGTCATGATCCGGAAGAGCACCTTCAATACGACCTTTTTTTCTCTTATGTCCCAGAAAAACCTACTCTCCTATTTCTTTCGGACCATATTGCAGGGCGATTCCCATGCGAATTACCTGCTGTTTTATTCCGAGGATGTGGTCTGGCTGAAGAATATCATAAGAAATGCCATGTCCGAATGCTATAAACGGGATTCTCTGAGTAACAATAACTGTATTTGTTGGATCCATCTGTTCTTCTCCCACCTGATCCGGGATTACAGTAAGACGATTCAATTCTACAATTACCAGATGGGAACGGACTTTTCACTGGTGCTCCAGTATATTCAGCACAACTACCAGACGCTGACGTTGGCGTCGCTGGCAGAGTTTTTCCATTACAGTGAACCTCACCTGAGTACGCTGATCAAGCAGAATACGGGCTGCAGCTTTACAACCCTTGTGAAACAGCTTAAGATGGCTGACGCCGTATCCTACCTGATCAATACGCAGCTAAAGATCAGCGAGATCGCCGAGTGCGTCGGCTACAATTCCGCAGATCATTTTTCCCGGGTATTCCGTACAACCCATAAGATGTCACCGCAGGAATACCGTAAAAAACATCAGGCACAGGATGAACCTTTCAGGCCGTTTGAGGAGATTTTATAAAAAGGGATTCTGGAAGTACATTGTTTCATGTACTCCGGAATCCTTTTTATCATTGTGACAACACCGGACGGTTGCATTTTTTTATTTTATCCTGCGTTATTCCACACCATGCTCGGCTTTCATCTTAGCTTTCATCTCGGCGATCTCCGGGAAGAATTTCTTCAACGGGTAAAACAGCATGACCACGAGAATGATAACGGAAACGATAGCCGGAATCATGAAACGGACCAGATTCGTTCCCATGAGCGCCGTATCGGACTGTCCCAGCGGTCCTAACTGTGCGTTAAATCCGCAGACAGCCAGAACTGCCAGCATACCGGAGTTTGTAATGGTGTTGCCGCACTTCTGGGCAAAGCCTTTTACGGAAGATACGATACCGTTCAGTTGTTTGCCCTCTTTCAGCATGATAAAGTCAATGGTGTCATTTACCAGGACGTTGACCAGCGCGTTGACCATGGCGCCCACTGCAGTCGCGACAAAGGACAGCACACAGCAGTACATAAAGTTCATTTTACCGGTAAAGAACAGCGCCACATAGCAGACGATGGTCAGGATCTGTGATACAATGATGGCTTTATATCCTGTTTTGAATTTCTTTAAAAAGATCGGCATCAGCACCATCATCGAGATCAGGGCGCCGATGGAGATAAATCCCATGTAAGTGGAGATCGTACCGCCGATCGTGCCGCCGATATATTCTCCCGCTGCCGCCTCATCCAGCGTGCCCAGTTTTGCCATGTCAAGTCTGCCGGGCGCCAGGATATACTGCGCGTAGTATACGGATGAGGAAAACATGAATCCGTAGGAAACCGCGGCCAGGCACCAGCAGAGCATCACCGGCCAGATCTCTTTATGGCGGAATACATAGACAAGCTGTTTCAACCCGCCGTTCTCATCCTTGGGGGCTACATACTTTTCCTCGGAGGTCTTATACAACCCCCAGAAGGACACACACGCAAATACGGCGTAAAAACACATGATATTGCGGTAACTTCCGAAGATCGCGACCAACTGGGTAGAAAAGGTAGAGGCGATCGTGAAGGCCAGCGCACATACGGCGGCGCCTTTTGCGACGACATCATTCCGCTCCTCATCGTCCAGTGTCATGGCGGGGAGGATAGCCATCTGCGGCATGGTATACGCGGTCACGCACATGCCGTATACCATGTATGTAATGCAGACATAGACACATTTTGCGGTGGCGCTTCCCTGAATAAATCCCGGATTGCTGAACAGCAGGAACATATCCACCAGCAGGAAGATCGGGGTGAACAGGAACCATGTGCGGTAACGCCCCCATTTGGGACTGCATGAATCACAGATCACACCCATCAACGGGTCATTGATCGCATCCCACAAGGAACAGATCAACAGAATAACAGATAACTGGGCGGCAGTAATGCCGATCTCTTCCTGCACATACAGGGAGAAGTAGGTGGCAATCGTGGCAGCAATCGCCATCGCGGTACCATTGACAGACGTCGCATGGAACCATATGAAAGATTTGCTGAGTTTGCCTGGTTTTTTCGTCGGTTGATTAGCCATTTTTCTTTGCTCCTTTTTCCTTGACGTATTTAAGCTGATAGGATTATTCTAACTTAGAAAAATTCGACAAACCATGTTATATTATCTTGTAAATCCGACATTTTTTAACCCCCGCCTGTATGAAAAAAGAACGCTCCGCGGATATCCCTGAGACGTTCTTTGATCCCTGTGCCATGTCCGGGAATACGATCCCGGCGGCACATAAAAGTTGCTGCCCGGGGAGTGCTTCATCCCGTTCTGAACGGTTATAAAAGATGTATTTCTTCAACGATGGTATCCTTTACATTACCCCCGACATACACTTTCAGCTTTCCCTCATAGGGAGTCCAGTTCATCTCCCGGTCATAATAGCCAAGGCTGTCATAGGCAATCTCTAACGCAGCCTGTCCGGCCTCACCCGGCTCCAGGGTGATTTTTGTAAAGGCCTTTAACTCCCGCACCGGGCGCACCCGTCCGGCGCATGGCACCTGCACATAGCACTGTACGGTCTCCTCCCCGCTCCTGTCTCCGGTATTGCGGACCGTCACACGCACCCGGAGGCCGTTTTCGGCTTTTTCTATTTTCAGTTCTTCATATGCATAGGCCGTATAGGATAAACCATAGCCGAAAGAATACAGCGGTTCCACCGGAGCATCCAGATATTTGGATGTAAACTTGGACTTGCCGCCGGGCCTTCCCGTATTCATATGGGCATAATACATCGGGCACTGTCCGGCCGCCGCCGGGAATGTGGTCGTGAGTCTGCCGGACGGGTTCACATCGCCAAAAAGTACATTTCGAACCGCGGGGCCGGCTTCCGCGCCGAGATGCCATGCCTCCACAATGGCAGACGCTGTCTGATCCAGCTCCGGAATGGCCAGCGGTCTTCCGTTGAACAGAACGGCCACCACCGGTTTGCCCGTTGCATTTAGTTTCCTGACAAGAGCCAGGTGCTCCGGATGCAGGGTGATACCGGCCCGGCTTGCAGCTTCGCCGCTCTCCTCCTTGCTCTCGCCGACCACGGCGATCAGGACATCGGATTCGGATGCTATTTTCTCCAGATCCGCGCCATCGGCGCTGTATTGATAAGAAATACCCTTTGCCTCCAACGCTTCCGCAATGCTGACGCAGTCCTCCGGATCGGCCCCGATCGCCCATGCGCCGGTCATCTGCCCTTTGTCTGCCGCCAGTGTTCCGAACAGGCCGACCCTGGTTTCCGGTTTCAAGGGAAGCGTATGGTTTTCATTTTTTAGCAGGACGATGGACTTTTCCGCGGCTTCCAGCGCCAGGGCGCGGTACTCAGGCTTTAACATCGTCCGCCGTTCCCTCGCTTCATCCGTCTGATACGGCTGTTCAAAAAGGCCCAGCTCGAACTTGAGCCTAAGAACATCGTCCACCGCCTCATCCAGCACACTTTCCGCTACTTCGCCGCTCTCGATCAGTTCTTTCAAATGTTCTATATAAGAATCGGACGACATGTCCATATCCGTCCCCGCAAGAATGGCCTGTCTGGACGCGTCTTTTTTATCCTCTGCGATACCGTGGCTGACACATTCCGCAATGGCATTAGAATCGCTGATTACCAGTCCGTCAAACCCCCATTTTTTCCGCAGGATATCCCGCAGCAGCCGGGCATTCACCGTACAGGGCACACCGTTGATATCGTTAAACGCCGGCATGACCGCCCTGGCCCCCGCGTCCACACAGGCTTTGTATGGCGGCAGATATTCCTCCCACAGCCTTTGCATGGACATATCCACCCGGTTGTAATCCCTCCCTGCTTCTATGGCGCCATAGGCCGCAAAATGTTTCAGACAGGCAGCCATGCTGTCTTCCTTCGCAAGATCCTCACCCTGGAATCCTTTCACCTTCGACGCGCCGTAGGCGCTGTTCAGAAGGACGTCCTCTCCCGCTCCCTCACTGATACGCCCCCACCGGGCATCTTTGGCCACATCAACCATCGGAGCGAAAGTCAGGTGTACGCCTCCGGCCGTCGCCTCTTCGGCAGCCACCCTCGCTGTTTTTTCCCAGAGTACGGGATCCCACGCGCAGCTTTCCGCCAGGGGGATCGGCGTCACGGTGCGGAATCCATGGATCACATCATAGCCAAACAACAGGGGAATCCCCAGCCTTGTCTCCTCCACCGCGATCTTCTGCAGCCGGTTTACCGTGGCGGCGTCCCCGATCCCGTTATAAGAGCCGATCTTCCCCGCCCGTAATTCCTCCTCGCGGTAATCCTGCTCGGCGGTTCCCATCAGCTTATCAAATTCTTCCTGGGATATTCTCCCGTCGAACATCATATCCAGAAGTTCTTCAAAGCTGACCTCAAAGGCTCCCACCAGGGAAGGCCCGCACTGCTGAAGCTGGCCGATCTTCTCTTCCAGTGTCATCTTTTCACGAAGTTCCCGGATCTGTTTTTCGTAATTTTTTCTCATATGTCCTCCTGATGAATCCGTGTTCCCTATTCATTACTATGTGTAAGTCATTTTAAACCATAGCAGGGGATGAATCCATACAAGATCCTATTAAATATCCGACATTTTTTATTCACTTTCCTTGATGGCCGCACAGTAAATTCGCTGATCTGTCCGGGCTGCTCCCCTGTCTTTGGCAAAATACCACCGTCCAGGCTTAAATAAATGACATTGGGGCCAAACGGTAATCGGTTTTTTCCGAAATCTTTAGAAAAAACCGGAAAACTATTGACTGTAAACTATGTTTATACTGTACTATTTGGCTATAGGTAAGATACAAAGGAGGGATACTTATGACGATCAAAGAACTGGAAACGGAACTGGGCATTCCCCGTGCGACCATCCGATTTTACGAAAGGCAAGAGCTCATACATCCCAAACGAATGGAAAACTCCTACCGCGATTACAGTGCCGAAGATGCTGCCGTCCTGAAAAAAATAATCATTTTCAGGAAACTGGGATTATCCATGTCAGAGATTGAGGATCTGTTTGACGGAACCACAGATCTGCCGGACTCTATCCAAAGGAATATCGCGGAACTCAAAAAACAGATTGAGGAACTGAACGGCGCCCTTGAAGTATGCAAAGAGATCGAAAAGAAAAAAGAGGTTATGTCTACTTTCGATGAACAATTTTATTGGGATGAGATTCACAGGGAAGAGAAAGCCGGACAACGTTTTCTGGATATTACCGGGGATCTGATAAAATACGAAAAAGATGACGTTATGGAGACATTGTCGGCAACCGACAGCGAAGGAAATCCCAGGCACAGCAAAAGGACGTCTGTTCTGAAAACGGTGCTTCTGATACTTGCCTGCGGCGGTATTGCCTTTCTATTGGAAAACTATCGGATAAAAGCATTTTTTATGGGTGCTCTTACACCCCTAATTTTTCTGCTGATCCTTACGGTATTTGAGTGTTTTTCCTTTTTCTTAAAAGATATACGGCCGACCGGGGCAAAATGGATGCAGAAGATCGGTTATGCTGCCGCAGCCATTGGGATGTTTGCGTATATTACCGGATTTTTCGGTCTCACGATCCGGCAGTTGATCTGCGACGCAAAAGAAAATATCGAGACCCTGACCATGGCAGCCGTCGGTTTCGGCATCACGGCCTGGGGATTTGTTTATCATATATTTGAGATCCGCCTGATCTTTGACCGGAGGCATGTCACAGGAGTCAATAGCTTTTATGTGATCGTCGTTGGCGGCCTGATAAGCGGTTATATGCTGCTCTCTTATTCAAAAGAAGCCTGTATCAGTTATATACTGCTTCTGATCATGATCTATCAGTTGATCGAACACTTTATCGAACGAAAGGAATATCCCGAGGAAGAGCGCTTTAAGAAACCGGGTGCATGATGCACCCGGCTTTCACTTTTGTATAATCGTAAGGTTAAAAACTATATTTTCCGGCTTTTGCCGTAACCTGCCGTCCGTCCGGCAGACGGATCTCTCCTACGCATCCAAAGGGCACCGTGACCTCATAGGACACCTGTCCGTTTTCATCGTATTTCCAGCTTGACCGATACATTCCGGCCGCTGTATCCAGACTGCATGATACGAATCCAAGTCTCTCATCCGGATGGGGCTCGATCACGGCCCGCCTAAATCCCGGCTCCAGCCCGCGAATCCCCGCCGTGTAGCCGTACATCCAGGCCTCGATACTGCCATAGCTGTAGTGGTTCAGACTGTTCATTCCTTCCGGGTTCATATGGCCGTCCGGCATCACGGAATCCCACCGCTCCCAGATCGTCGTTGCGCCCAGGTTTACGCTGTAGAGCCAGCTCGGACAGTCTTCATTCAGCAGCAGATCCACCGCCTGCCCGTGATGGCCGGTCTTTGTGAGCGCCGGACACAGGATCGGGGTTCCGACAAATCCCGTATTCAGGTGGTTCCGGTTGTCTGTGACTCTACGGGACAGGACGTTTCCCTCTTCTTCCTCTCTGTCCGTAAGGCCAAACATGATGGCTATGGCAGCTCCTGTCTGCGTGCAGCACACACAGAGCCCGTTCTCGTCGAAATATTTCGCCAGGATTGCTTCTCTGATCTCCTGCGCCAACCGGGCGTATTCTTCTGCGTCCTGCTCGTATCCGAGCATTTTCGCCGCCTCCGCGATGATCTGCGCGTCGCGGTAATAATATGCGCTGGCGATATAGAGCGGATCCGTCGCCCCGAATGGCCCGGGCTGCTCGTTGTCAAGGGCCAGCCAGTCTGCAAAATGGAAACCGCTCTTGATCAGATGGCCGCCTTCCTCCTTCTCTTCCAGCTTCCGCTCATAATCCACCCACGCCTTCATGCCAGGGTAGGTTTCCGCCAGAAGCGTCCTGCTTCCGTAATGGAGATACACGTTCCACGGGATGATCACGCCCGCGTCCGCCCACGGGCAGCTTCCGTATTCCGCGATCATCCCTTTCTTGATCCGGGGCACCACATTGGGCACGGCGCCGTCCAGGATGCTCTGCTCTGCCCGCATATCCCACAGATACTTCCGATAAAAGGCCGGCATATACATATTATAACAGGCTGTCTCAGAAAATACCTGCGCGTCCCCGGTCCATCCCAGACGCTCGTCACGCTGGGGACAATCCGTGGGCACATCCAGAAAATTATCCTTCTGTCCCCACAGCGCGTTGGAAAACAATTGATCTACTTTCTCTTTGCCTGTCGCGATCCGGCCGATCTGGTCAAAATCACTGCGCAGATGACAGGCCGTAAACCCATACCTTTCGCAGTCCCTCTCAAGAGCCTTCCATTCGCCTTCGGCATCCCTTCTCTCGGCCAGCATATAGCGGAAGCCGTAAAAGGTAAAATGCGGTCTGGCATGGGCTTTCCTGCCGTTCGAGATATAGATAAATTCTGTCTTTGCCAGCCGCAGGTTTTCATGATAGAAGCATCCGTCCTGCAGGATCTCACAGGCTGTCAGGCGAATCTTTGATCCCGCCGGGAGGTCACAGGTAAACTCCACCCAGCCGGTCAGGTTCTGTCCGAAATCCAGGATCGTCTCTCCCTTTGGTGATACGATGACTGCCGCCGGATGAAAAGATTCTTTTTTCACAATGGGAAGATTATACCGCTCTGTGAGCTCTCCGCATCGCTCCGGTGCGGCGCAGACGGCTTCCCATGTTTCCGGAGAATCTTCCAGTCGGGCGTCGTAGATCTCACCGTCGTAAATGCCGCTGAAGACAACCGGCGATATCCGGCTCGTCCAGCCATCTCCCGTTGCCGCAGCCAGCTCTCCGTCCGCATAGAGCTCCGCGATCGCGTATAACCTGTCGCCGTACAGGTTTTTCGTTCCGCCGTCGAAGCCCAGGCGGCTCTTGAACCAGCCATCCCCCAGCCAGCT
>DPJQ01000064.1:0-13981 GCA_003542935.1 Lachnospiraceae bacterium
TTATTCGCAGAAACATATGTGTAGAAATTACTAAATCTGACATAGTTGGTTAATGTACATACATACTTTGTCCAGTTTGTTACAATAGGCTCTTTAAAAGGAATGCATATTTCCGAAACAAAATTTACTGCAAATACGGCTAACATCGCAAAAAACGCGCACATTTCTTTCACCGATAAACGCTTTCCTTTCAAAAGGACAATGGAGATCAACAAAACTACATATAGCAAAATATTTGAATAGGAATAAAATCTTGATCCCACTCTAAAGAAATAACCCATTCTGATACAGAGCGCAGTTATAAGAAAAAGATTAAAAATTTTTATATAGATCGCCTTCAAGTCATTATTCAAAAGAAATAATGCAAATATATATATAAGCAAAACTATGCCAAATGGACTTATGGACATTATTGCGACATCCTTTCATGATTGTGCGTTTTCCTGATTTCTATTTGGGATTTCATCTGTAAGACTGTACTTTTTCAAAGGTGTAGTTTTCCAAAAACAAATACCTTTTTACGCAAACAGTAGTATCGCATTTAATATGACCAAATACTTGAGGTTCATATACAATAAATCCGATATTAACCAGAGAACAATCTATATTTGTTTTTCACGAAATATATTGATATTTCCATTATATCCTACACCTACGCCTCATATTCTGTTTAAAATTATAAGTAGGCATAGTGTCACTTTTTCCATGTGACTTATGGAATTTTAATAATTCCGGAATACGAACATCCCCTACGGCATCGCCATAAGTAAGCATAAACGTTTCGTCACCAATGTGGTTTCTAATTCTCTTTACACGGCCTCCTGTTTGTGTATTTATACCCGTATCCACAACTGTAGCAATCCAAGGTTCCGCATGTTTATTGTGCACAATCATCTCTTTACTTCCACTTGCATAATCAAACGTGATGTCAGATGTATGAAAAAAATAATCCGTAAACCATTTTTTAATTACATGTTGTTTATATCCGGCGCAAATAACAAATTCATTAAACCCATAATGTGAGTAGTTTTTCATAAATATGCCACAGAATGGGCATCTCGCCAATTTCAATCATAGGCTCTGGTTTAAACACCGATTCTTCAGAAATTCTTGTTCCAAATCCGCCGGCTAATATTACTACTTTCATAGTCTCTCACTCCACATTCATCAGGTATAACAGCCAATATCCGTGCTCTGATTTTTAAAATTGCTCAGTATCTTGTTCTTTTGATTTTATATAATATTTTTTGGGGAATTAGGCCGATCAATATTGGTTTGCATACAAATAAAAGGCCGCCCTTCAATACTCCCATCGCTTTATAACCTTGAAATCTAACAACAGCTTCATCAATTCTATATTTCATAGGTCTGTATTTTTTTCGGGGATCATTTACAAGACGATATGTGTACAATTTTTTTTGCAGATTATATCCCCGATATCCCAATGAGTACATACGCATAAACAAGTCGAAATCTTCACATCTTCTCGTTTCCTTAGCAATGCGATACCCTCCACACTCTTTGAGGATATTCGTGCGCATCATAATCGTCGGATGCATAAACGGGCTGTTCCAATAGAAAGATTTCTTTGTTGGTTTTTCTTCTAATTTATATTCGCCCCAGATACCATAATCATCATATACATCGGCAAGAGTCCCAACAATCGCATATTGCGGATGGTTTTCTAAAAAAGATAACTGTTCTTCAAAACGATCCGGTTTCGATATATCATCATCGTCTTGTCGCGCAATGTATTCGCCTTTCGCTTTTCTCAGGCAAATATTCAAAGCCGCGCTTAAACCTTTATTTCTCTCATACGAAAAAATTTTTATTCGAGAGTCTTTCTTTTTTATTTCAAGCAAATAATTTAATGTATTGTCTGTTGAACCGTCATTACAAACCAGCAATTCCCAATCCGTATACGTTTGCTGAATAATGGACTCAATACTTTTATTTAATATCTCAGGGTTTTTGCAGTTATACACACCCATGATGACTGATATTTTTGGCATATCATTTCCTCATTTCCCTGGCCTGAATTTTACTATAATACCACTCGGTTAATTCACCAGAGCATTTTCTTATATCGTATGCTTCGCTTTTAACAGTCAGATTTACACGCTTTTCAGATAAAAGGATACTTTCCAAGGCCCATGTTTTTGCGCCGGCCCGCAGGGATATGTGTTTACATCCGTTGCTGATTACTGCTTCTTTTGGAATTGCTTCAGATACAGCCACAGGAACGCCTGCTACCTGGCTTTCGATGGTGGTTAACGGTAATCCTTCAAAAAAGGAAGGAAAAATCATAACATTAGCCAAACGATAATAGTTTTCAGGATCTGATACTTGCCCTGTAAAAACCATATGTTCGAGTATGCCCAGAGTTTCGGCCTGCTTTTTTAATTCTGCATGCAACTCACCGTCCCCGACCAGCATGAGCATTGCATTTTCCTTTTGTTTCAGTATTTCTGCAAAAATTTCAAAAAGAAACTTATGGTTTTTTGCATAGGTAAACCGACCGATATGCCCTACCACAAACTTATTTTTTAGTCCAAGCGAATTTCTCTTTTCCTCTACTATTTCTTCACCGGGCATGAACCGTTGAAAATCAATACCGTTCTTTATAACCACTACTTTGCCATTGTCAAAACTGCGGTTGCCGAATAACCACCTTCCGGCTTTTTCAGAGCACGCAAAGTAGTCGGTGGGGAATAATTTTGAGAATTTTCTTAAAAAGTTTTTTAACGCATTTCTCGAAAATTCTTTTCCGCCGGGCACACTGTGGTTATGCGCGATCCTGACAGGAACCTTTTCAGTCCAGGCTATAAACAGCGGAATCACGCTTAATGTATTGATATGAGAATGGACAACGATATACTTTTTTTCTCTTAAAATCTTTTTGAGCGTGCTGCAGTAAGGTACCAGTTTCTGATACGGGGGAATTTCATAAAAATTTGCCCCCATCGCAATAAGATCCGGAGGGGGCGCAACCGTAGAATCTGAATCATAATAAAAATCAAACTGAATTTTACTTTTATCTATTGCACGGTAATAATTGAATACAACCGACTCTACACCGCCGCCCCAGAGCTTGCCCATAATCTGGGCAATCCTAATCGGCTCCTTTATTTCCATATTTGCCACCTCTTCCGGCGCAACAAACAGGTTTCTTTTGCTCACTGAACCCTTCGCCCAAACATCTGTTAATGCAACTAACTTAACAACAACCTATCTGATATACCATTTTGCCCCGGTAAAATCAATTTATGCATTGCATTTTTCTATTCTGAACCCTGGCGTTTCAATACTACCTTGATGGTTTTCAGCAATATTTTTATATCCAGCAGAATACTCCACTCTGCAATGTATGTCTCATCCAGCCGCACCACTTCCTCAAAATCCGTGATGTCACTGCGGCCGCTTACCTGCCATAAACCTGTAAGTCCCGGGCGGAAGCTTAATCGCACTTTGTGGTGGAGCTCATACTGTTCGAACTCGTCCACTGTCGGAGGGCGGGTACCCACCAGGCTCATGTCGCCCTTCAGGATGTTCCAGAACTGCGGCAATTCATCAATGCTCGTATTACGAATAAAATGGCCGATACCCTTGATAATGCGGGGATCATCATCCATTTTGAACATCAGTCCCTGCATCTTATTCTGCTCCATGAGCTCCTTTTTCCGTTCCTCTGCATCCATGTACATGGAACGAAATTTGTAAATCTTAAATTTTCGCCCGTTTTTACCCATTCTGTTCTGCGAAAAGAAAATAGGCC
The DNA here is from genome assembly GCA_003542935.1 of Lachnospiraceae bacterium. GTDB lineage: Bacteria > Bacillota > Clostridia > Lachnospirales > Lachnospiraceae > UBA11957. Next base: position 3,776 of record DPJQ01000064.1, read on the forward strand.
CGGGGGATTTGACATAAATAACCGGCGCAACGAATATAAAAGCAATACCCGTAATGACCAGTCCCACCAACGCGCCACAGATATCCATGACCCGTTTCAGGAAAAGCTCCATCATGCTGGCCGCCTGGATACTGGTTGAAATCACCGTCCAGCTGCCCAAACGGTGGATCTGCTTATGGGGAAGCGTCTCAAGAGGCTGTTCAAGGCCCAGATGCACCACCACGCCCATGTCCAGGAACTGATCTGCCAGAGCTCTGATTGTATCGGTAGCCTGTCCTGCCTGGATCAGAACCTGATCGACAACATGCAGACGCACGTACTCCATCAGGCCATCCGCATCGGCAACGATCGGTACTCCTCCTATTGAAGAACTTCCTCCCGGTGCATCCATCAATACCATTCCGGCAATATGAAACGGCTGATAGCGATCTTTCTGCAGCCCTGCGATACATGCCGCCGCCTGTGAAGCGGTGGAGATCACCAGAAGCTGACTCTGATTATCCGGTTTATTTAATTTCGAACGCACGATACGTTTCCATATACATCGAAGCAAAATCATAATCAGCTCATTGCTGACACAGAAATATCCCAAAAACAAACGCGAATAGTCCTCTGACTGTTTTGTGAAGACCAGATAAACCGATATGCATATGATCAGGATCATATTCTGCTTACTGATTTCCATAACTTCTTCCAGATAGCCGCGCCGTATGACGTTGCTATAGCTTCGGAAGAAAAATGCTATCAATATATGAAAACCTACAAACACTAAGAAAAAACTTCTGTAGGATGCGTCTTCCAGCAATCCCCTGTTTCCATTACGGATGATATAGGCTATTGCAAAGGACAGGGCGATCGATATAAGATCCAGCAGAATGAAATCGAGATGTTTCAGCCAGCTTCTTATATTTCTTTCGTACATGGCACACTCTCCCGCTCAATAGTAACGGATCAGACACTATCCGCTATATCTTACTTATAATATACTACTTTTCTCCTTATTTCAAGCCCCAATATTTCATTCTTTTTCCGACATTGTCTGAAAACTCTATTTGCTTCCCACATATTTCTGTATTTTCGTGTATCAGGCGCAAACAGTACGCCAGAAGCCATCTGAGCCGGAACCGTCATCCCGCTATTATACCGCTGCTTATCTTCGCCTCCAGAACCCGCAGGACACTCTCATCTATCCGTCCCTCCGTTATATCTCCGGCAGACAACGCGTTTAACACACCAGAAACAGCGCTTTCCAAATCCTCCGGCATCAAAATAATATCTACGCCTGCCTGAATAGCTTTTACGGCCGCCTCACCGGAAGAGTATTGATCGGTAATTGCCTGCATCATCATAGAATCTGTGATGACCAGGCCGGTATAGCCAAGTTCCTCCCTCAGCAAACCGGTAATCAACTCATGGGACAGGGACGCAGGAACCGGCTCTTTGATAATATTGGGAGCCGTAATATGGCCGACCATTATAAACGGCGCTCCGGCATCTATTCCGGCCGTGAAGGGCAGTAACTCGCACTCGCGGAGCTGTTCCAGACTTTTGAGTGTTTCCGCCTCCCCGTAATGACTGTCCGCATAGGTGTCTCCATGGCCGGGGAAATGTTTCAGAGAACACAAAATACCGCTGTCCCGGAACCCTTCCACACAGGCCGCTACCATCCCGGCGGCGACCTCCGGATCGGAGCTGAACGCCCTTGTTCCGATTACCGTATTGGCCGGATTCGAGTTGACGTCCGCGACAGGCGCAAAATCAAGATTAAAACCAAGCTCCGCGATCTCCGTTCCGATTGTATACCCAACGTTATAGGCCTGTGCCGCATCACCGGAATCACCGATTTTCCCCATCGCGGGGAAAGAAGTAGTTCCCATGTCCCGGTTATTGCCCAGTCTGGCCACGGTGCCGCCTTCCTCATCAACCGCAATAAATAACCCCAGTTCTGAGTACGACTGCACGTTTCCGATCATCTCCGCGCACTGCCCCCTTGAGACAAGATTGGGCGCGAAGTAAACAATCCCGCCGACAGGCTTGTTTTTCAGAGATTCTCTGGTCGTTTCACCGGACTGCGTCACTTTGGACACACCGGTGAGCTGCTCCTGGGTGACTATAAATAACTGATACACTTTTTCTTCCAGTGTCATACCGGCCAGAATATTTTCTGCGCTCCTGCCCGCCGAATTGTCCGTATCACTCTCTTCAAAAGAGTTTTCACTTTTTTCGGTTTCTTCTGCCGGTTTATAAAGATTTTTCCCCTGCTCGGAATCCCCCCCTGTATCCGGATCCGATTCCGGCTGTGATACTTCCGACGGTTCAACCGTCTCCTGGGATACTGACGGATCCGCTCCCCTCCGGGATTCTGTCTGATCTGTTTCCGCCTGAGATACTGACGGGCTCATTTCTGTCTGGGACACCGTCTGTTTTCCGCTCTCCTGCTCATTACCGGACTGCCTGTGCTGCCGCGCAATTTTTACCACAGCGGCAGACACAAGCACCATCATGAAAACAGCCAGAAAAGCTACCAACAGCCATATTGCCCTGTTACTTTTTTTCCTGCGGCGCGGAGACGGCGCGGTATGTTTTCTTTTCATTGTTTCACTTCTCTCTCATATTCGCAAATATAACCGACTTTACCGGCAATAGACGGAAATGCCCCGACAATGTCGTTGCGCTGGTCATTGAATGTCCAGCCAATATCTTCGTCATCATATTTTGCATTCCAAAGGCACAGATAATATTCCTTAGTACCGTCAGCATCCTCTTTGCTCGGCTCCCCCGGATACCATTTTTCAAATGACCATTCCTCACCTGTCAGCCAGCTGATGGCAGACCATTCATCCGCATCCGACTGCAAGCTGGCACCGATCCAGAGATATGTGAGATCCGATTTGTCCGCCAGTTTGCAGACCTCCTTGTATTCCGCTTTAGAGGTAATCGTCGCAAGATATCCCCCTTTTTCCTCACATATACTTTTCGCTTCCTGCCAGGACATATCTCCCGCAAGAACCTCATACGTATGTTCATAGGCGATTTCGGGTTCCGGAATTTCAGGCGCCACGCTTTCTGGCGCTGAAGTTTCCGGCGCCAGACTTACAGGTGTCGAAGCTGCCGGCTCAGAGGTCTCTGCCTCTGATGCTGCCGGTCCTGAGACCGCCGATGTATCCGGAACCACGGACGAAGTCCCTTCTTCAGCCGCTGATTTTTCTTCTTCACCGGCAATCTCCCCTGTACCGCTCTTCTGTCCGGCATCTTTCTCTTCCGAATAGGTTCGATCTGTGACAGTGTTTTCACTCGAAGAAGCTTCCGCCGCAGCCTTATCCTTATTATGGCCGGCGAAAAAGCCATTAACAACGAAATATCCTGTAGCACATCCTCCTGCAAGAAGCAGCGCAATAATAAGAATAATCAAAATACTTTTCGGTGATCTCTTTTTCTCAGAAAGCGCAGCATCATTTGCCTGCAGTACAGTTTCTCTGTTTTGCTTCCGGCACTCCGGGCACAATATCTGCCCGTCCTCACATTCTTTTCCGCATTTGATACAAAAACGCCGTTTACCGACATTTTCTTTTGGCGTTTCCTGCTCATCCGCCAACGCAGGCTCAGAATCCAACGTATCGGGAACCTGCACAACACCGGCAGAAGCCGTACCTGTATCCGTTCCTTCCAAAGAAACCTCTTCCCGCACTGCTGTTTCCGGCTCTTTCGAAGAAACAAATTCTGGCTCTTCCGACAAAACGTCTTCTGCTTCTTCCGGCGGAACAGTTTCCACTTCTCTATGTAAAATGTCTTCCGTTTCCTCCGGCAGAACAGCTTCCGCTTCTCCATGCAAAATGTCTTTCGTTTCCTCTGGTGAAACGGCTTCCGCTTCTCTATGTAAAGTAGTCACTGTGTTTTCCGGAAATAGGCTTAATATTTCTTCCGGAATCGGCGTCCCATCATTCATGCAAAACCGCATTCTATTCTTTAATATCTTTCCGCAAGTGGGACAGCGCGGAATTCTCTTTCCACATTTACCACAGAATTTTGCACTTTCAGCAACGGGATTATTACAATTGGGACAAATCGTCGTTATTTGGGAATCCACTTTTTCACTCCCTTTCCTTTTATAACGGACCTGCTACACGGCCTGTTTCTCTTCACGTCAACCACAACAACTTCATCAGCCAAACAACATATCTTCATGTAAAAAGGCACACATCCGTCAAAACCGATCTGCACCTTTTATGCCACATTTTACTCGATTTTCTTACCACAGGATGTACAGAAAAGGGAACCAGGCGTGATCGGCGCTCCGCAGTTGGTACAAAAGGCTGCCTGCGCAGAAGGGGCCGGTTGCTCAACCACCGGAAGTTTATAGCCGCATCCGCTGCAGAACGCCATGCCCTGCCGGATTTTAGCTCCACAGTTGGGACAGCTGTTTGCAGCGTTGATGGCCTTGATCTGCGCCCTGCAGGCTTCAATCGACTGATGAAGCTCCGTAACCTGGCCGATCAGCCCAGCGACCTCCGGCAATGGTCTGTCGCGATACGCGCAGTACACATCATAACCGATTTTCCCGTACAATTCACTGATCCGATTTTCAGTATCAGAAATTGTGCCGTTTAATCTCGCGAGCTCGGATAGATCCTTTGCCTTTTGAACGGTAGACTGGCTCGCCTGCGAAAATCTGTTTTTCATGTTATCCATAAATGCCATTTCCCCACACCTCCGTACTTTCCTTTTCTCATTTCACGGCATCCTCCGGCCCAGCCAGCCGGATTTTCCCATTTCTTTCACTCAATAGGAATCGCCGTCATATTCATAATCATAGTTGTTGCCGGCAAAGGAGTAGCTGATCTCCATTCTGTTCAGGCTCCACAGCCAGTCAACATTGCTCCGTACCAGCGTCTTCTCTTTTCCGTTGTAAAGATAAAGATCATTGCCGGAAATATAAAGCAGCGTATTCTGATCCACCCTGATATACTGTGTGACATCGTCAGCGATAATTGTTTTTGATCCATCCGTGCCAATCATGGTCAGTTCATAGCCATAATCACTTCTGTAACCCGTATATGCAAGAATAATATTATCGCCGTACAGATTTGCACCGTCAATCATTATATCCTGCGCAAGGCGCGTACTCTTTCCGCCGGAATATGAATACAGATCACAGTATATACTGCCATTGTTACTGTACTCGCCGCTGGTATAGTAAACCGCCGTGCTGTCAGCTCTGTATACCTGCGCATCATCTGTAATTATATTGAATGTTCCAACCGTGCCATTACTCACATCTCCAACGGAAAGGGTGCCTCCACCTTCATTCACGTAGACTTTGGAATCGACCAGGTAAAGGCCGATCAGGCCATTTTCACCGGCACTGTAAAGAGTGTCCGCTGCGCCCTCAGACAGCTGAACCGCCGTCGTATCATCTGTGGAGACCAGATAGTTCTGATTCCCATAATCAATGGAGAACAACTCTGTAACATCATCGGTGGAAGTCACATTTTCAAGGTTCACAGTACCGCTTACAAGATCCGTAGTGTTATAAAGAATAGCATTGCCGAAAAGGCTTGCATTAAGCACATTCTCGCTGATTGTGGCCAGATTCCCCTCTTTATAGCAATAGAGGCTGCGTACCGCATAGGCATTCTCCGCATCCTGCAAAGTTTCTCTGATAGAAATCCTGTCTTTTGCCTCATAATATTTGTCACTGGCGGCACTGTAGGCTTCATAGTCAGTCGTGGTACCCGACTGGGTTTTGTCATAACAGAACCAAAGCCATTGCCAATCCACCGCCTCTTCGCCTTCCGTAGCATTGATGTTTTTAAGTGCGGCTTTTATCTCATCCGTAACCAGGATATAGCCGTCTTCATCCGCCGTACCGGCATACTTATCAATAAAACTTTTCAGGGCAGTATGAAGCGCGTCTGTATTATCCCCCCAAGACGTATCCAGAGCCTCTTCCATAGAATATGATCCCCATGAACTCTCGCCAAGCCAGTACAGCGCATTTGTGCAGGAAGTATAAAGCTCGTTAAAACTGTCCTCCGACAGATCTGAACCCGTTATCATATTATAGCTGTAGGTCGGAATACTGTAATCTTCTTCACTGGGTTCTGTAATCCCCGCATCAGCCGACGCATAAGAATCAGAGACATAGTCATACAGGCTGAGCGTTGTCCCGTTCGGTGCGGCAAAATATACTGCGTCGGAGGCTACGCCAAAAACATGCACATTATCACCGAGTTTTTCAGAATCTTTTTCAAGCCCGACGACGTACAGGCTCTCATTATAATCATCGTCCGATTTTATATAAAAAATATTGTTGAAATCACTGGCGTTTATAATATACGAATAACCGGATGCCAGTTTGACCTTATTATCCCTGTCACTCAGAGATACTCCATACAGCATATATTCCTCTGAATCATCACCAGATTCGTAAAGGACATGATCCGAACCGTCCGTATAATATGTTCTCACGCCTTTTGCAATCTGCGCCGCTTCTTTTCCGTCATAGCTGTACAGCGTATCGTCACCGTTCTGATAGACTACCGTACCGTCATCCAGAAAACGGAATCCCAGCCGGACATTTGTGGCAATCACTTCTATGTACTTGTCATTCTTGGCGGAATTCTCTCTTAGTTTTCCATACTCCGCACGGCAGAGAGAACCGGTTCCCATCGAACTGTCATATTTTGTATAATAATAAATATACTTCCCCCCCGGATCAAACGCCAGAAGCGAAAGAAATGCGTCTTCCGCCCTGCTGGAAGCAATCTCGATGGTCTGATCTTTTTTCAGGTTCGTTATGAGTTCGTATTTCCCACCGGACATATACGCATAGGCGTTATCCCCGCCGCTTCCCGATGAAAACAGGCCCCTCACCACGAACACCGCAATGACAACTACAACGATAACAACCGCAAGACCACCAACCATTTTAAAATTTTTCTTCTGTTTCGGCTGCACGTACTCCGCCTGTGTATTGTCGGGCTTTGTAGGTACGGCCGGCATGACCGGCGCCCCAGACTCTGCGGCGTTCACGAATTCTTCTGTGAACTCCGACAGGTTTGCGCCGCAGGCACTGCAGAATTTGCTGCCGTCCGGCAATTTTTCACCACAATTAGGACAAAACATCCTTCGTTCCTCCATCCTCATTTTTTCTTTATAATTTTTAAATTTATTTAATTATGCGTGTATATTGTACAGAGGCCCGCTGTTTTTGTCAATATTTGCTGTGCAATTTCATGATTAAATATAAATCTCTTGATGTCATTCATATTCACAGAAAACCGGCTTTCCCCGGAAACAGATCGCCATCAAAAACGGCCACAGCACTTTTTCTGTGCCGCAGCCTTCCAAAAACTTTAAAATTAATACTGTTTTATTTCAAAAACCCATTCACAATCTGTTCCTCAGCCTCTTTTTCCGTCAGGCCCAGGGTCATTAATTTGATCAGCTGCTCCCCTGCAATTTTTCCGATAGCGGCTTCATGGATCAGGTTCGCCTCTACATGGTTGGCCGTGAGCTCCGGGATTGCGCTGACGCTGGCCGCATCCATAATGATTGCGTCACATTCTGTATGTCCGGCGCACTGATTGTTGCCGTTAATCCTTGATAGAAAGATCTGATGGGAACTTTCTTTCGCCACTGAACGGGAGATCACATTTGCGCTGCTGCCCGCCCCGTTCATATCCACCTCGAAATCTGTTTTGGCCGTCTGGGTACCGTGGGTCATAATCTTCTCGCGGATCACCAGCGTGGCGTCGGCAGCCAAATCTGCTCTGGTGGTGCGCACTGTGGAGTCGATTCCCTTGATCTGCATGGTATCCATCTCCATATAGGCACCCTCATCCAGATGGATCACCGTGGAAGGGTTCATGACGTTCTCACCCCGGCCGTCCCCCTCACCGTAATGCTTCTCGATATATCGCACCCGGGAGTTTTTGCCCACATAGAAGGTGTGGATGCCGCTGTGCTCGGACATATCTACGCCGCAGTTATGGATCCCGCAGCCCGCGACAATCGTTATATCACAATCCTCCCCGATGAAAAAATCATTATATACGCTCTCCTTTAACCCGCTCTGACTCAGCACCACGGGAATATGCACGCTTTCTTTTTTGGTACCCGGCTGAATCTTAATATCGATACCGGACTTTCCGTCGGTCTTGGTGACAATCTCAATGTGGGCCGTGGAATTCCTTCCGGCACTTTGTCCGTTAGCCCGGATATTATAGGCTCCCTCAGGAATCTCATGGAGCCCTGCAATCTGTTCCAGCAGATTTTTTTGTATCAAATCCATGATGTTCTCCCCTTTCCGGTCACAGCTTATCCGTCAAAACTTTGCAGGCGGAAGGCGCATTTAACAGCTTCGGCAGAATCTCATCCTTGCTTCCCTCCGCCTCCAGGCGGCCGTCCGCGATCATAACGATCTTGTCCGCTATATTTAATATCCTCTCCTGGTGGGAAATGATCAAAATAGATCCCTGTACATCCTCGTGCAGTTTCTCAAACACCCGGATCAGGTTGTTGAAGCTCCACAGGTCTATCCCTGCCTCCGGCTCGTCAAAAACGGAAAGTTTTGTTCCTCTGGCAATGATCATAGCGATCTCAATCCGTTTCAGCTCGCCACCGGAAAGGCTGGCGTTGACCTCACGGTTGACATAATCCCGTGCGCACAGACCCACCTCAGAGAGCACCTCGCAGATCTCCGACACGCTTGTCTTCCGTCCATAGGCCATGGTCAGCAAATCCCTGACCGTCAGTCCCTTGAAACGCACCGGCTGCTGGAAGGCAAAGCTGATGCCCTTTTTGGCCCGCTCCGTGATATCCTGCCCGGTGATGTCCTCACCGTCAAACAAAATCTGTCCCGAAGTAGGTGTCAAAATCCCCGCAATCACCTTGGCCAGCGTGGACTTTCCGCCCCCGTTCGGCCCTGTAACCGCCACAAACTTATCTTCAATTGTGAGACTGATATCCCGCAGGATCGCAACATTGCTGTTCTGTTCTTCAACCTCGTAGCTTATATGCTTTAACTCTAACATGTAGTCCTCCTATCGTTCGCACAGCAGCATTCGGACAAGCCCCCTTCCCATACGCTCCCTAATCCGCCCACGGAAAGCGTCTGTGCCTTCCTCCGGCTGTTTCGCCGACGGCCGCAGGATCATGAGGAGCGCCGGACAGAGGGGATAACGGCCGCCGTTGGCCGATTACTCCGACGCGCTGCTTTCCGCGGCCCCCGATGCCGGTGCTTCACTGCCTGTATCCGCCTCACTGGCTGCCGGCTCCGATACTTCACTGGACGCTGACCCCACATCCGATGCCTCGCTGGCCGCGGACTCTTCACCGGTCTCGGAAGTCTCCGATGTCTCACTTTCTTCCTGTTTCGCCGTATAAATATAGGAATCTGTCACTTTCACTTTATTCCACAATTTTTCATTAACGGTAATCTCCGCCGCATCATTCCAGCTATCCAGCTTCTCCTGATAAAGGGCATCTTCCCTCTCCGAGATGATATTTTCCTTCTCCTGATCCGTGGATTCCCTGTCCAGTTTTGCATCCATACGCACGATATAGTAATCGCCGTCAGCCTCAATCACGGATCCGTACAGTTCCCCGTCATTCAGAGTATCCGCCGCCGTGCGGACTTCCTCCGCCAGATACGTATTATCTGCACCGTAACTGTAATCCGTGGTAAACGCATTTTCATCGATACCCGAGGCTATCGTTTTCATATCGGCAGAAGCCACATCGGCCTCCCCCTGCAGTGCGCTTAAAATCTCCTCCGCGTGGGCCTTTTTCTCCTCTTTCGCGGAATCGTCATCCTCCTCGGATGTGCTCAGACGCACATAGGTAATCTTTGACTGGGCAGCCTCCTCATCAGACACTTCCTTATCCACATCGGCCACCATGGGGTCGTGCATCCTCTGCTGGATCGTATAGAGTTTCAGATATTCTGCCACGTTGGCCGCCGTGATCCCGTTTTGCTGCAGCAGCTTCTCATCATTCGCCGACACAAAAGCCTCCGCTGCCTGATCCACAGCCGCCTGGTCTTCATCAGTGAATACTACGGAGAATTCCTCCATGTGTTCCTGCAAAAGCAGCATATCCGTCAGAGAATCCATACAGCTATCTTTGAACTGGTCCCCATAGGTCTGATTTTTCTTTGCATCTGATGAACCGGATGTTTCTGATGCTTCACTGGCTTCTGATGCC
>DPJQ01000064.1:14344-21292 GCA_003542935.1 Lachnospiraceae bacterium
GATGCTTCACTGGCTTCTGATGCCTCTGACGTTTCCGATGCTTCGCTGGCCTCTGAGGCCTCCGAACTGTTGTCGACCGGCTCGTCCCAGAGTGCCCCCATCTCCATACCGTACATAGAATACATCGCCGTGTAATAGGACTGCATCTCCGACTGCTGATAACGCAGATTAAACATCGCCGTCCCCAGGCTCATTTCCGTACCGTTCACTGTCAGTACTGTCTGGCTGCCATTCAGCGCCTTATCCCCGCATCCCGTCAGACATACAGCAGCCGTAAGCAGGCCGCACATTGCTTTTACATATTTTTTCTTCATAGCTCCTCCTGTATATTACGCAGATCCCCTTCCGGGCCCATGATCACCCCAAAGCCGGATTTCTGCCATTTTTCACCGTTCCATTATATGCTTTTTTCCCTGCATGGGCAAGCCCGATATAAGTTTTCACACTAAAAACACTTTTTTATCCTGCATCATGTTCTCACGGAATGCGCAGCTGCCACTTCAGGTCACCAGAACCTCCATCTCCTCCAGCAGACCTTTCAGCTTTTCTCCCGCCGTTTTCACATCCGTCTTCCCCCGTTTCCCCACACAGAAAATAAAACAGGGCGTCGGGCCGTCGGTTTTAAACGTCAGCGTTCCCACATGGTTTTTCAGCACTTCGGGAATCTTCGCCACATCCACCCGGGCCCGCTCATACATACCCAGCCGGATCTCCTGCCCCCGCTGCTTCACCTCGGTCATGTACAACCGGTGTGCCATGGCTTTCAGCCGTGCAATAGCCAGCAGATTCTGCACTGCCCTGGGCGGCTCCCCAAAGCGGTCCAGCAACTCTTCCAGCATATCGTCGTAGTCCTCCTCCGAGGAGATGGCCGCAATCCGCTTATAGATGTCCAGCTTCTGGTATTCATCCGGAATATAGTTTTCCGGGATATAAGCGTCCATATCCAGGTCAATGGTCGTCTCAAAATCCTCCACAGCAGCCTCGCCTTTTTCCTCCCGGACGGCTTCATTCAACATTTTGCAGAACAGATCGTAGCCCACCGCCTCCATATGGCCGTGCTGCTCCGCCCCCAGCAGGTTGCCCGCCCCGCGGATCTCCAGATCCCGCATGGCGATTTTAAAGCCGCTGCCCAGATCGGTAAACTCCCGGATGGCGTGGAGCCGTTTTTCCGCCACTTCTTTCAGCATCTTATCTTTCCGGTACATCAAAAAGGCATAGGCCGTCCGGTTGGAACGCCCCACCCGCCCCCGGAGCTGGTAGAGCTGGGCCAGGCCCATGTTGTCGGAATCGTGGATAATGATGGTGTTGACATTGGAGATATCCAGCCCGGTCTCTATGATGGTAGTGGACACCAGCACATCGATCTCGCCGTTAATGAAACCGTACATGATCTTTTCCAGCTCCCGCTCCGACATCTGCCCGTGGGCAAAGGCCACATTGGCCTCCGGCGCCAGGGCCGCAACCTCGTTTGTGATCTCATCAATATTGTTCACCCGGTTATATACATAATATACCTGCCCGCCACGGGCCAGTTCCCGGTTGATCGCCTCCCGGACCATCTCCGGATTATACTCCATGACATAGGTCTGAATGGGCACCCGGTCCAGGGGCGGCTCCTCCAGCACGCTCATGTCCCGAATGCCGATGAGGCTCATGTGCAGCGTCCGCGGGATCGGCGTGGCCGTCAGTGTCAGCACATCCACGGTCTGTTTCATCTGCTTGATCTTTTCCTTGTGGGTGACACCGAACCGCTGCTCCTCGTCGATGATCAGCAGTCCCAGATTTTTAAACTGCACATCGGCGGAAAGCACCCGATGGGTGCCGATCACAATATCCGACAGTCCCTTTTTCAGCCGTTCCACAGTCTTTTTCTGCTCCGCCGGGGTACGGAAACGGCACAGCAGGTCGATCTCCACGGGAAAATCCTTCATGCGCTGGACAAAGGTATTGTAGTGCTGCTGGGCCAGGATCGTTGTCGGCACCAGATACACCACCTGCCTGTTTTCCTGTACCGCTTTGAAAGCGGCCCGGATGGCAATCTCCGTCTTGCCGTAGCCCACATCGCCGCAGATCAGCCGGTCCATGATCCGGGGGCTCTCCATATCCCTTTTTGTGTCCTCAATGGCCCTGAGCTGATCCTCGGTCTCTTCAAAGGGGAACATCTCCTCAAACTCCCGCTGCCACACCGTATCCGGCCCGTAGATGTAACCGTTTTTGTCCCGGCGTGCCGCATAGAGGGCTACCAGCTCCCTGGCAATATTTTTCACCGCACTGCGCACCCGGGTCTTGGTCCGTTTCCACTCCTGGCCGCCCAGCTTGTTGAGCGCCGGCGCCTTGGCGTCGGCCCCGGCATATTTCTGCAATGCGTCCAGCTGGGTGGCCAGAATGTAGAGGCTGCTCTTGCCCGCGTACTCAATTTTGATGTAATCCTTGACCACCCGGTCCACCGTGACCTTCTCGATTCCCCGGTACACCCCCAGGCCGTGGTTTTCATGTACCACGTAATCGCCTACATGGAGCTCGGCAAAATCCTGGATCTTTCTGCCGCTGTACTCCGTCTTCTTCTTTTTCTTCTTCTTTTCCCGTCCGAAGATATCCGTGTCCGTGATCAGGATAAATTTCAGCATCGGATACTCAAAGCCCCGGTGGGCATGGCCGCCGCAGACCAGGATCTCTCCGGGCTGCACCACCCGCGTCCTGTCCTCACTGTAAAAACTGCTCAGCCCCTCGGCCTGCAGATCCTCGGAAAGCCGCATGGCCCTGGTGCGGGACGCAGACAGCAGCACCGTCTGATAGCCGGCGCGCTTATAGCGCTTCAGATCTTTGACAAGCAGCTCAAAGCTGTTATTGTAGGGGCTGACCGACTGCACCGACAGCCGATAACGGGAAGTAAACTTCCAGTCCCCGTTCTGGGGCTCCATGGCAGACAGCGACAGGGCCCTGCGGCTGTTGAAAAGCTGCAGCACCTTCTTATATTCCATCAGAAGCTGCGTCTGCCCCGGCAGGGCATAGCCGCCCTCCAGCCGATGGATCATGCTCTCCCTGAATTCCTCCTCCGTCACCCGGGCGCATTCCACGATCCGGTTCGGTTCATCGAGAAACACCAGGGCATTTCGGGAAAAATATTCTATAAAGGGTACCGCATCGGGATAAAAATACAGCAGGTACGTCTCCATACCGGAGAAATCCTGAAAATCCTTCATCCGCACACAGGCATCCTTGACGTTCTCGGCCAGACGGGCTCCCTCTTCGGTCTGAAAACGATCCCGGAATGTCCTCACACAGGATTCTGCCTCGGTTTTCAGCCGTGAAAGCCCCGCCTCCAGCAGTTCTTTCGTCAGGATCATCTCCGTGGCGGGATAGATCTCGATCCGCTCCAGGGACTCTATAGAACGCTGGCTGCCCGCCTCAAAGCTGCGGATGGAGTCCACCTCATCGTCAAAAAGCTCCACCCGCCAGGGATTTTCCTCCGTCAGGGAAAAGAGATCCAGGATCCCGCCCCGGACCGAGAACTGCCCCGGCATCTCCACCCGAGCCACCCGCTCATAGCCCAGATACACCAATTTGTCTTTGAGAACATCCAGATCCACCGGCTCATCAAAGTCCACCGTCACCACCGCATCGGCCAGATTCTCCACCGGAACCAGCGCCTCCATACACCCGGCCACGCTGGTCACCACAGTCAGCTCCCGCTTCTCCAGAATCGCCCGGAGAGCCTGCATCCTCTGCCGGGTGAGCAGATTTCCATGGACGTCCGCCTGATAAAAGATCAGATCCCGGGAGGGAAACAAGACCACATTCTCATCATAGAAACGATAGTCCTCATAATACTGTCGGGCCTTCAGATCATTCTCCGCCACCACCAGCTTCATGGGCGCCAGATCCGCCATCCCATAGGCAAACTGGGCCTTCTGGGACTCCACACACCCGCTGACCTGCACGATCCCGGTTTCCGTTTTCAGCCTCTTCCGGATCTCCTCATACTCCGCCAGTCCCTCAAACGGCTGCAGAAACGTATCCATCCGCACTCTCCCTCCTCATTCCGGCTGCGCATCCACGCACAAAAAGGTGCCATTCCCTATCTCCGGGCCGACACCGTTCGTTACTATTTCCGTTATCACATTATCCCCGGGCCTGCCTGCGGACAGCCGCAGTGTGCCGCCGTTCGCTACCCCTGTCCGTCCAGGGATTATACATGACACACAGCGGCATCCGCGCGGCCGCTTACCCGCCCGCTTTCCCGTTAAAGCGGTTCATGGCCGCATCCACGCCTTCCTCCAGCAGCGTCCGGACAGCCTCCGCCGCCCGCTCGATCCCCTCGTCCGCCAGCACCCTGTCCGCTCTCGAAAAAGGCGCCAGCACGAAATCTGCCAGATCCCATCCCGGAGGCTTCCCACCGATACCGACCCGCACCCGTTTAAAATTCTGTGTGCCCAGGTGCTGGATGATACTCTTGATCCCGTTATGGCCTCCGGCGCTGCCCTTCCCCCTCACCCGGATCACCCCGGGCTCCAGGGAAATATCATCGTACACCACCACCAGCTTCGACTCCGGATCCACTTTATAATAATCCACAAAGGCCCGCACACACTCCCCACTGGCATTCATAAACGTCAGAGGCTTCACCAGCAGTACCTTCTCCCCGCCGATCAGCCCCTTGCCATACATTCCTTTCAGGGCTGTCCCCGAAGAAGGGATCCGGTACCCGTCCACCAGGCAGTCGATCACATCAAAGCCCATATTATGTTTGGTCCTGGCATATTTTTTCCCGGGATTCCCGAGGCCCACGATCAAATACATCGGTTCTGTCTCCTATTCTATAACAAGCCGTGCCGCCACATTCCTCAGGTAAAATATACCAGTTCCTGCTCCGGCGCTTCCGTCGGCTTCACTTCCTCCGCGTAGAACACCGGCCCCTTATCCCGGTAGGCTTTCATATATTCATGTTTAATCACGGCTGTCACCATCACCCACTGGCCCATCTTTATATTTTTCGCGTCAGGCGATTTACACACATATCCGATGAATGAAGTGTCATCCGCACAGCAGGTCATGGCCATCCGCCCCGGTATAAAATACCCCGAGGACAGTTCCCGGCTTTTCAGTGTCATTCCCCTGAACCGGACTTTCTTGCCCTCGTACTTCTCCGGATGGTCCATCAGGTCCACATAGAAAATCCCGTAATCCGTATCCTCAATCTCCACCACATCCGCCTCCAGGTCGTAGGGCATCTGCTCCTCAAAAATATTGCCGATCTCGCCCTCCTCATCCTCGAAAACGATCTGGGCCGCCGGATTGACCACTTTTACGCTGCGGCGGAACGTGGGCAGCGGCTGGGCCGTATCCGCCCGGTTAAAGATCACCAGCTCCGCGTTCCGGATCATCTCCACGAAAAGAGATTTCATATTATTCATATAGACCTGGAACGTACTGGCATCCACGGTCACAATGTGCTGGACGATGCCCCAGCCGTTCGGCAGACGCATCTGCTCCAGCTTTGCCACCGACCAGAGGGGATTGTACTCCAGCAAAACACGGTCCGGATGGTAACGGCGCTCCAGATACTGCAGGGACTCGGTGGTAAAGTCCTCCTGATCCTCGATCACTTCCACATAGGTATTGTAGCGTTTTAATTCACCGGCATCAAACTCCACCTCGCCCTCCTCGCAGAGCAAAAGCAGCGTCGGCTCATCGATCTGAAAATAATCCTGGCGGAGCGTGAAATCCAGGAATGTGGATTTCCCGCTCTCCAGAAAACCGGTGATCAGATAGACTGCCACCCTTGTATCATCCATAATACTCATTTACCGTCATCTCCCTTACAGGCCAAACAGCTCAGCCAGCCTATCCTCTTTCAGTTGGGAACCGATCACACAGATACGCCCCGTAAATTCCGGTGCGCCGCCGCGGATCTCGCACTCGCCGGGAACCATATCAAAATAGTGCCAGGTTCCGTCGGGATCTTCCACCATGCCTTTGGCCCGCAGCACGATACCGAAACCGCTCTCCTCGGCGGAAAGTTTGTCCAGTATAGCCGACAGTTCCGCATGGGTATATTTATGGGCTGTCTCATGCCCCCAGCTTGTAAATACTTCATCTGCGTGATGGTGATGATGGTGATGGCCCTCATGGCCGTCATGATGGTGTTCCTCATGATCATGAATATGATGCTCATGATCCTCGTGGCCGTCGCGGCCGTGGCGCCCATGCCCTTGATGCTCCTCATGGTCGTGATGATCATGGCCCTCATGGGAACTGCACTCTCCGCCGTGGTGATGATGCCCGTGGTCACAGCATTCCTCGTCATGATGATGGTCATGCCCGCAGCACTCCCCATCATGATGGTGATGATGGTCATGCTCTTTCTGGGCCTCCAGAAGCTCCCGCTCCAGATCCGCTTTCTCGTTTTCCATGACTTCCAGCACCTTTTTGCCGCCCAGATTCTCCACCGGCGTGGTAATGATATTGGCCTTCGGGTTGATCCGGCGGATCAGCTCCACGGCCTGCTTCACTTTATCCTCCGTGGCCACATCCGTCCGGCTCAGCACGATCGTTCCCGCGAACTCAATCTGGTTTGAGAAAAATTCTCCGAAATTCCGCAGATACATCTTACACTTTTTCACATCCGCCACGGTGGTGTAGGTATTCAGCTCAATATTGCACTGCTCCTGCACTCCCTCCACGGCCCGGATCACATCGGACAGCTTGCCCACGCCGGAGGGCTCGATGAGGATGCGGTCGGGGTGGAACTTGTCCTCCACCTCGTGGAGGGCCTTGCCGAAGTCGCCCACCAGCGAGCAGCAGATGCAGCCGGAGGACATCTCGGAGATCTCCACGCCGGACTCCTTGAGGAAGCCGCCGTCCACGCTGATCTCGCCGAACTCATTCTCGATGAGTACCAGCTTTTCGCCCTGGTAGGCCTCAGCCAGGAGCTTTTTGATGAGGGTG
>DPJQ01000157.1:0-381 GCA_003542935.1 Lachnospiraceae bacterium
CATACGGGAAGCACCGGCGGAAAGGTTTTGATTGCGTATTTCTCCTGGGGCGGCAACACTGCAGGCATTGCGGAGGAAATCCGGGATCAGACAGGTGCAGATCTGTTTGAAATTACGCTGGTCAATCCTTACTCCATGGATTACAACACGGTATTGGATGAGGCGGGACGGGATCAAAACGAGCAGGCACGCCCGGAACTGGCAGCTCATGTGGAGAATATGGATGAGTATGATACGATTCTGCTTGGCTATCCGAATTGGTGGGCTTCCATTCCCATGCCGATTGCCTCCTTCCTGGAAGAGTATGATTTTTCAGGCAAGACCATCATTCCCTTCTGTTCCCATGGCGGAGGACGCTTCGGGCAAAGCCTGACGGCAATC
>DPJQ01000157.1:671-1067 GCA_003542935.1 Lachnospiraceae bacterium
TTCGGGCAAAGCCTGACGGCAATCGCAAAACTTGCGCCCGATGCCGCAATGGGAGAGGCACTGGCGGTACATTATTCCGGCGGCAGCAGTCTGCCGGATGATATAACCGGGTGGCTGGTGAATAACGGAATCCTGGAATAGAGAAAAGCAGAGGGATAAGAGGTGGAGCAGGGGGCAGGTTTATTTTCAAATCAGGAATTGAAGACCATGATCGTACCGTTGTTTTTGGAGCAGCTTTTGCTGGCGCTGGTGGGAATTGCGGATGTTTTTGTGGTTGGTTTTGTGGGGGAGACGGCGGTATCCGGTGTGTCTCTGGTGAACTCCTTCAATACTATTTTTCTCAATCTGTTCGTGGCGCTGACCTCCGGTGGTGCGGTGGTGATCAGCCAGTATATC
>DPJQ01000157.1:1370-5613 GCA_003542935.1 Lachnospiraceae bacterium
GTGATCAGCCAGTATATCGGCAGGCAGGAAAGGATCCGGGCAGGGGAAGCCGCCACGCAGCTTTTAACGGCCTCGGTTCTGTTCTCTATCATTATTTCCATAGTTGTCCTATTTACTAACGTCTCGCTGATGAGGCTGATGTTCGGGCGCGTTGAGGACGATGTGATGGATGACTGCGTGACCTATCTTCGGATTTCTGCGTATTCCTATCCGGCGCTTGCCATTTACAATGCGGGAGCCGCTCTCTATCGGAGCTTTGGCAGAACAAGTACCACTATGTATCTGTCGATTACCGCCAATGTGATCAATGTAATCGGAAACTGTATGGGAGTATTTATTCTTCATGCAGGTGTTGCGGGCGTAGCATGGCCATCCCTGATTTCCAGAGTTTTCTCTGCTGCGGTCATCACGATCCTGTGCTTTTCCGGAAAAAATCCGATGCGGTACAGAAAAGCATGGCTTTTTCGGCTGGACGGTGGGCTTCAGAAGAGAATCCTTCGGATTGCGGTTCCGAGTGGTGTGGAAAGTGGTATTTTTCAGCTTGTAAAGGTCGCTCTGTCCAGTGTGGTGACGCTGTTCGGGACTTATCAGATTGCGGCAAACGGCGTGGCTCAAAGTATTTGGAGTATGGCTTCCCTGGTCAGTGTTGCCATGGGGCCGGCTTTCATTACGGTCATCGGTCAATGTATGGGTGGCGGAGCGATAGGGCAGGCAGAATTATATTTTAAGAGGCTGATGAAGATTACGCTGGTATTTGCGATCATCTGGAATGCTCTGATTTTTGTGGCTACACCGGTTCTGCTGTCTTTCTATGCCCTGGCAGAAGAAACAAAACGCCTCACTATCCTGCTTGTCTTGATTCATAACATTTTTAGTGCAATCGCTTTTTCCTTTGCTGATCCATTGGGGAAGGGGCTGCGGGCAGCAGGTGACGTCCGGTTTACGACGGCGGTTTCCCTGTTTACCACCATCGGTGTACGGCTCATATTTTCTGTATTCTTTGGCATTACACTGAATATGGGTGTCATGGGAATCGCCTGGGCCATGTGTCTGGACTGGTCGATTCGGGGAATTATCTTTATCCTGCGTCAGAAGTCCGGGAAATGGAAAGCATTTCAAGTGATATAAGCAGGAGATATCTTCGTTTCCCATGAGAAAGAGATGAGCGGGAGGGTTGTGCCACTGCAGAAGATACAGTCACAGTACAGAAAACAAGGGGGCAAAAGTCTTTTTCCTGTCGGCCCGGCATACAAGGTAGTAGCTTACGGAGGAGTCTTCGTCTGAGATAGGGATATTTATCCGGCCGGAGGGGACCTCCGTATATTTTTCCGCAAGGTCAGAGGTGAAGGCAGGCAGCGAGGATGCCCGCACCAGCTCATGAAAGCTGAAACGGTCGCTTTGGGTGAGAAAACGGGAATCCGGCATCTTATCCGTAGTGACAAAATCCCAAAAGCCGATATCCGGCATCAGCAGCATGTTTTCACCGTTCATCTCTGAAAAAGACAGGCTCTTTCTTCTGGCGTATCTGTGTCCTTTCGGGAGGGCGAACATCAGGGATTCCCTCATGCATTCTTTACAGAAATAGGATTCTCCTTCCGGTTTTTTATGAAGGACCACCAGCTGATAGACATTGTTTTGCAGGTCTGCCAAAAGCCTGTCATCCTGGTCCATCTCGGTCTGCAGCGCCATATGGGGGAAAACATTTGTGATCAAAGGCGCAAGGCGCCACACCGGGGCGGGAGCACAGATACCGAGAGAGATGGTACGGTTTCTGCGGTCAAAATCCTTTGCTTTTACGGCAAAAGAATCGGCCTCATAGAGGAGCTTTTTTGCCAGTTCCAGTACGTATTTCCCGTTCTCATTCAGTTCCAGCCGGTTTTTCTTTCTCTCAAAGAGAAGGATCCCCAGGTCGTCCTCCAGCTTTTTCATATTTCTGCTGAGCGCCGGCTGGGAAAGATGGAGGATATTTGCAGCTTCTGACAGAGTTCCGGCCTCTGCAAAAGCTGCAAATTGGCGCAATTCATAAAGTTCGATCATTGTTTCGCCTTTCAGTATTAATTAGATTTATAGTAGTATTCGCTGCTGATATTGTACTTTTTCTGAAAAAGAACCGATAATTACTAATAGAAACGTTGGGACAAAGTCATTTTAAGTCATCAATACCCCCAAAAATTATGATAGCAGAAGAAGGAGGTGTTTGTAAACATGCTGTTTTATTTTACAGCTACGGGAAACAGTCTGTATGTAGCGAAGCAGCTGGACGATGACAGGATCAGTATTGCGCAGGCAATCCACGATAAAGGAAAGAAATATACTGCGGATAAGATCGGCGTTGTCTGCCCGATTTTCGGGCATGAAGTTCCGGAGCTGGTCAGGGAATTTCTCCGGGAGGCGGAGTTTGAAACGGATTATTTTTATATGATCCTGACCTATGGCAACCGCCATGGCGGAGCAGCCGAACTGGCACAGAGGATGCTGGAAGGATTCGGAATCCATCCTGCCTATATGAATGTGGTTTTGATGGCCGACAACTTTCTGCCCGGCTTTGATATGGAGGAGCAGAAGCGGACAGATAAAAAAGTGGATGTCCAGATCGCCCGGATCCGCGAGGATATCGGGGGCAGGGTAACGTTTCTTTCACCGGTGACGGATACCGACAGGGCGGCCCATCAGGAGTTTCTTGACAGATCGGCCAAAATGCCAAAGGAGGCATTCAATCATATATACCGTATTACGGAGGAATGTATCGGCTGCGGGATCTGTACGAAGGTATGCCCGAAAAAGTGTTTCCGGATGGAGGGACAGAAAAGCGCATGGGATCCGGCGGGATGCATGATGTGTATGGCCTGTATCCATGCCTGCCCGATGACGGCAATCCAGATGCGGATACCGGAAAGGAATCCGAAAGCCAGATACCGGAATGAGAACATCAGCATCTGCGAGATCGTGGATGCGAACAACCAGTGGGGAGAAGAGCTGCCGGTTAGCTTATGACAGGCAATAAAATAAAGAAAATAAAACAACATCAGGAGGTAAGATTATGGAATTTATCACATTAAACACAGGAACAAAAATGCCTTTGGAGGGCTTCGGCGTATTTCAGATTCCGGATGCCGTACAGTGTGAGCAGGTAGTTTACGAGGCGATTAAGACGGGATACCGTCTGCTGGATACTGCAGCCGCGTATATGAATGAGGAGGCTGTGGGGAAAGGTGTTGCCAGAGCGATTTCGGAAGGCCTTACCACAAGGGAAGAGCTGTTTATCACCACAAAGGTCTGGGTACAGGATATGAAAAGCGAAGACACAGCTTATGAGGCTGTAAAGACATCTCTTACGAAGTTAAATATGTCTTACGTGGATCTTATCCTGCTCCATCAGCCCATGGGAGATTATTTTGCGGCGTACCGCGGGATCGAAAAGGCATATAAAGACGGCCTGGCAAAAGCGATCGGCGTGGCGAATTTCTATCCGGCGATCCTCACCAACCTTTGTGAGAACGCGGAAGTGATCCCCGCTGTCAATCAGGTAGAGCTGCATCCCTTCTTTGTACAGGAAGCTGCTCTTGAAAATATGAAAGCATACGGTGTGGTGCCGCAGGCATGGGGGCCGTTGGCGGAAGGAAAGCACGGCATCTTTACAGATCCGGAGCTTGTGGAAATCGGAAAGAAATATGGCAAAAGCGCGGCACAGGTGGTTCTCCGCTGGAATGCACAGCGAGGGGTGTCCATCATACCCAAGTCCGTCCATGCGGAGCGCATGGAGCAGA
Source organism: Lachnospiraceae bacterium (assembly GCA_003542935.1). Classification (GTDB taxonomy): domain Bacteria; phylum Bacillota; class Clostridia; order Lachnospirales; family Lachnospiraceae; genus UBA11957. The sequence goes on from DPJQ01000157.1 coordinate 5,138, forward strand.
ATATAGATATCTGGGATTTTGTGCTGACGGAGGATGAGATGGCGAAGATTGCCGCAAAAGACCTGGGGTACAGTGAGATTGTAAATCACGATGATCCGGCGTTTGTGAGGATGCTCTGCGGTATGAAGGTTCATTGAGACAGCTGTTCAATGTTTGAGCAAGGAGGAAAAATTTTGAAGGTGAGAAACAGAATTCTGTGTGCAATAGTAAGTGTATCCATGCTGTCGGCGTTGCTGGCAGGATGCGGCAGCAATACGCCGGACGATACATCTGTCCAAACGGAAGAGACGCAGGGAGCGGCTGCGGGCGGGACGGAGGATGAGGCCCGGGAAACGGATGGAAGCGAGGCAGGAGAAACTTTACAGGAGACGGCTGCCGGAGAAAATATCCGAACCAACGGCGGCGAGGTGATTTCCCTTGCTTCCCTGGAGCACATGGATGAAAGCTCCGGTTCAGTGGTTTACTATACTTCGGAT
>DPJQ01000025.1:0-769 GCA_003542935.1 Lachnospiraceae bacterium
TGATGAAGTGATCAGACGTAAAGTTGGTAAGACTGGTAAGAAATAATCAAGGAGGATGGGAAAATGATAAGAAAAGTATCAAGAACAGAAGTTCGCCATAAAAAGCATAGAAGATTACGCCATCATATCGTTGGAACATCTGAAAGACCGCGTCTGGCAGTTTTCAGAAGCAACAGCCATATGTATGCGCAGATCATCGACGACAGTGTGGGAAAGACCCTTGTTTCGGCGTCTACAACCCAGAAGGAAGTAAAAGCTGAGCTGGAGCAGACCGATAATGTTGCCGCAGCCGCATATCTCGGAACCGTGATCGGCAAGAGGGCAGTGGAAGCAGGTATCACAACGGTTGTCTTTGACAGAGGCGGCTTTATATATCAAGGCAAAATAAAAGCTTTAGCCGATGCAGCCAGAGAAGCTGGCCTGACATTCTAAAGGGAGGAGAGAACACATGAAGAGAACAATCATTGATGCCAGCCAGCTGGAACTGGAAGAAAAAGTAGTGACCATCAAACGTGTCACAAAGGTTGTCAAGGGTGGCCGTAACATGCGCTTCACCGCTTTAGTAGTTGTCGGGGACGGCAACGGCCATGTCGGCGCCGGCCTGGGGAAAGCCACCGAGATCCCGGAGGCGATCCGCAAAGGTAAAGAAGACGCAATCAAGAAACTGATCACAGTTGCCAGGGATGACAACAACAGCATCACTCATGATATCATCGGTGAGTTCGGCAGCTCCGAAGTATTGTTGAAGAAAGCTCCCGACGGTACCGGT
>DPJQ01000025.1:1021-7976 GCA_003542935.1 Lachnospiraceae bacterium
CGTACTGCTTAAGAAAGCTCCCGACGGTACCGGTATCATCGCCGGCGGTCCTGCCCGTGCCGTGGTGGAACTGGCCGGAATCAAGAATATCCGTACCAAATCCCTTGGTTCAAACAATAAGCAGAATGTTGTCCTGGCTACCATCGAAGGTCTGTCACAGCTTAAGACCCCCGAGGATATGGCAAGACTTCGTGGAAAATCTGTTGATGAGATCTACGCATAGGAGGGTTCGACATGGCAGATAAACTGAAAATCACACTGGTAAAGTCACCGATCGGAGCTATTCCGAAGCACAAGAAAACCGTGGAAGCTCTGGGACTCAGAAAAATGAATAAGACCGTCGAGATGCCGGATAACGCGGCCATCAGAGGTATGGTTAAACAGGTTTCTCATCTTGTCAAAGTTGAGGAAATATAAGAGGAAGTAAAGGAGGTGCCAGTTATGGATTTATCGAATTTAAAACCCGCAAAAGGTTCCAAGCACGATTCATTCCGCAAAGGCCGCGGACATGGTTCGGGAAATGGCAAGACGGCCGGTAAAGGCCACAAGGGCCAGAAAGCCCGTTCCGGCGCACCCAGACCGGGATTTGAGGGTGGCCAGATGCCGTTATACAGGCGTCTGCCCAAGAGGGGATTCACCAATATCAATAGCAAAGAGATCGTGGCCGTCAATGTGAGCGTCCTTGAGGCAAAGTATGAGGACGGGAGTGTTGTGACCATCGAGAATATGCTGGAGACCCGCGTGATCTCCGCTGTCAAGGATGGCGTGAAGATCCTGGGAAACGGCGAGCTGACCAAAAAACTGACTGTGAAGGCAAATGCTTTCAGCGCTTCCGCTAAGGCAAAAATCGAAGCTGCGGGCGGTACTGTAGAGGTGATCTAATGTTCAAAACATTGACTAACGCCTTCAAGATCAAGGAGATACGGCGGCGTATTTATTATGTATTGGTGATGCTGGTTGTGATCCGGGCGGGCACGCAGATGCCGGTGCCGGGAGTGAACAGTGATTTTTTCAAGGATTGGTTTGCGAGCCAGACCGGAGATGCGTTCAATTTTCTGGATGCATTTACCGGTGGCTCCTTCTCGTCCTTTTCGATTTTCGCATTGAATATTACTCCGTACATCACTTCTTCCATCATCATCCAGCTGCTGACCATCGCGATCCCGCAATTGGAAGAGATGCAGAAGGACGGCGAGGACGGACGTAAGAAACTGGTGATGATCACCCGATATCTGACCGTTGGACTCGCTCTGTTTGAAGGTGTAGCCATGACCGTCAGTTTTGGTAATCGGGGACTTATTACAGATATGAATATCTGGAAAGTCATAGTGGTTGTGGCTTCTCTGACTGCCGGTTCCGCATTCCTTATGTGGGTCGGTGAGCAGATTAATGAAAAAGGTATCGGAAACGGTATTTCTATTGTACTGACAATCAACATTGTTTCCCGTATTCCGGCCGATCTGATCGGATTGTTTGAAACCTTTGTTGCCAATAAGACGATCGCCCGGGGCGCTCTGGCACTGTTGATTATTCTGGCCATCATCATTGCGATGGTCTTGCTGGTAGTGATTCTGAACGATGCGGTGAGGCGTATTCCGGTCCAGTATTCTAAAAAAATGCAGGGCCGAAAGACTTACGGCGGCCAGTCAACCAATATTCCGCTGAAAGTCAATACGGCGGGTGTTATGCCGGTGATCTTTGCGTCCACGTTGATGTCGCTTCCCAATATTATTGCGACATTCGCGGGATATAAGGGTACGGGCATCGGATCTCAGATTCTGAATACGCTGAACTCCAATTCCTGGTTCAGCATGGCCAATCCGGTGTATTCTCTGGGATTGATACTGTATATCGCAATGTTGATTTTCTTTGCCTATTTCTATACTTCGATTACCTTCAATCCTTTGGAGGTGGCGGATAATATGAAAAAGCAGGGAGGATTTATACCAGGTATACGTCCCGGCAAGCCCACGGTAGATTACCTGCAGAGGATTCTGAACTATATTATTTTCATCGGGGCCATCGGCCTTACGATCATCGCTGTCATTCCGTTTTTCTTTAACGGTGTATTCGGTGCGGACGTATCCTTTGGCGGCACATCCATCATCATTGTTGTGAGTGTGGTGCTGGAGACCATGAAGCAGATGGAATCCATGATGCTGGTGAGAAACTATAAAGGTTTTTTGAGTGATTAACTGCGAGGTTGTGGCGTTTTCGCCACAACCTTAACGTGCATATGTAAGAAACGGGCAGGATCGTGTCCGGGAAATAGAAAAGGAGAGGCATATGAAGCTGATTATGTTAGGAGCGCCTGGCGCCGGCAAGGGTACGCAGGCAAAGAAAATCGCTGCAAAGTACAACATTCCCCATATCTCCACAGGAGATATTTTCCGTGCGAATATTAAGAACGGCACCGAACTGGGAAAGAAAGCCCAGTCCTATATGGATCAGGGCCTGTTGGTTCCCGACGAGCTGGTATGCGATCTGGTGGTAGACCGCATTCAGCAGGAGGACTGCAAAAACGGATATGTTCTGGACGGTTTTCCGCGGACAATTCCCCAGGCGGAGAGCCTGACGGCTGCCCTTGAGAAGCTGGGAACAAAGATTGACTATGCTATCAATGTGGAAGTACCGGATGAGAATATCTTAAAGAGGATGGGAGGCCGTCGCGCCTGCCTGGCCTGCGGTGCCACATACCATGTGGAATTTAACGCACCCAAGACCGCTGATATCTGCGACACCTGTGGCGCCGGATTGGTGCTCCGCGAAGATGACAAGCCGGAGACGGTGCAGAAGCGCCTGGATGTATACCATGCCCAGACACAGCCGTTGATCGAGTACTATACCAGGGCCGGTGTTTTAGCCGAAGTAGACGGAACACAGGGTATGGAAGATGTGTTCAAGGCCATTACAGACCTGTTGGGAGAGTAATTCATGGCAGTGTCTATAAAAACGACCAGGGAACTTGAGCTGATGAGAGAGTCCGGCCGGAGGCTTGAAATTGTTCATAATGAAATGGCCAGGGCTGTTCGCCCGGGCGTTTCTACCTGGGAAATCAACAAAATCGGTGAAGCAAAGATCCGCAGTCTGGGCGGTATCCCCAATTTCCTGCATTATAATGGATTTCCGGCTGCCATATGTATATCGGTAAATGATGAAGTGGTTCACGGCATCCCCAGCAAGAAACGGATTCTCCGGGAGGGTGACATTGTCAGTCTGGATGCAGGGATGATTTATAAAGGTTACCATTCCGATGCGGCCAGAACCCATATGGTGGGCCAGGTGAGCCCGGAGGTCCGGCAGCTCGTGGAGGAAACCCGCCAGTGCTTTTTTGAGGGAATCAAGTATGCCCGGGCGGGCTGCCATCTCCATGATATATCCGCTGCCATCAACGCCCATGCGGATAAATTCGGTTACGGTGTCGTCCGTGATCTGGTGGGCCATGGGATCGGCACCAGCCTCCATGAGGATCCGCAGATTCCCAATTTCCGCCAGAAAAGTAAAGGGATCCGGCTGCGTCCGGGGATGACTCTGGCCATTGAGCCCATGATCAACATGGGACGCCCGGAAGTATGCTGGCTGGATGATAACTGGACGGTAGTCACAGAAGACGAATCTATGTCGGCCCACTATGAGAATACGGTTCTGATTACAGATGGAGAGCCGGAACTTTTCACACTTACGCAATGAAAGTAAAAGTAGAAGCAACTGTGAAGGAACGGAACAGTTACATGCAGGAGGTTAAATATGTCAAAGACTGACGTGATCGAGGTGGAAGGCACCGTACTGGAGAAGCTTCCCAATGCCATGTTCAAGGTGGAACTGGAGAATAAACATGTGGTGCTTGCGCATATCAGCGGCAAGCTGCGGATGAACTTTATCCGTATACTCCCCGGGGATAAAGTGACTCTTGAACTCAGCCCCTACGATCTGACCAAGGGAAGGATCATTTGGAGAGACAAATAAAATTGGCAAAATAATCAAAAAAAGCTTGCATTTACAGAGACCTGTTGCTATAATGATTTACGGACTTTTCTGCCGTGTTGCAGTAGGTCTCTAAAATTATGCCCAAATGTGGTAGTACGTGAAAGGAGGATTCCGATGAAAGTACGATCATCTGTAAAGCCTATGTGTGACAAATGCAAAGTCATCAAGAGAAAAGGCAGGATTCGGATTATCTGTGAGAATCCAAAGCACAAACAGAGGCAGGGTTGATATTTGGACTCTGTATCCAGGCTGAATGATTTTAGGATGTTCCAGGCGGCTGCGGAAGATTACTGAGACCATTCTGTAAATATTATTGTGGATATCCGTCCACCGATAATATTGCTTGATACCGGCGAAAGCCGGAAAGGCTGCATTTAGTGTGCGGGAAAGATGCCGACGGCGGATTTTCTGTATGGTACCGGTGCGGCTGGATGCATCATACCGGCATCCCAATTAAGAAAATATTAGAAAGGCACTGTGCATGTCGTCTGCCGGTGATTGCGAAAGACATACAGTGTCGGAGAAAATGGAGGAACAAGTACATGGCTCGTATAGCTGGTGTAGATTTACCAAGGGACAAACGTGTGGAAATCGGATTGACTTATATTTACGGAATCGGAAGGTCCAGTTCAGACCGCATTCTGAAAGAGGCAAATGTAAACCCGGATACACGTTGCAGAGACCTGACTGATGAGGAAGTAAAGAGAATCAGTGTGGTTATTGACGAGACGCAGACGGTGGAAGGCGAGCTCAGAAGAGAGATCGCGCTGAACATCAAACGCTTGCAGGAGATCGGATGCTACAGAGGAATCCGTCACAGGAAGGGCCTTCCGGTTCGTGGTCAGAACACCAAGAACAACGCAAGGACAAGGAAAGGGCCCAAGAGGACAGTAGCAAATAAGAAGAAATAAGCAACTGGCAGTTTATATAGTATATGATAAACTCTTAAATAAGAAGAAAGTAGGTTAGTTTTTAAATGGCTAAAGTGACAAAAAAATCGGCGAACAGCAAACGCCGTGTGAAGAAAAACGTTGAACGCGGACAGGCACATATCCAGTCTTCCTTCAATAACACAATCGTGACATTGACGGATACAGAGGGAAACGCCCTTTCCTGGGCCAGTGCCGGTGGTCTTGGTTTTAGAGGTTCAAGAAAATCTACTCCTTATGCAGCTCAGGTGGCAGCAGAGACGGCTACCAAGGCGGCCCTGATTCATGGCCTGAAGACTGTGGACGTATTTGTGAAGGGCCCCGGTTCAGGAAGGGAAGCGGCGATCCGCGCCCTGGCAGCAGCCGGACTGGAAGTGACAAGTATCAGAGACGTAACGCCGGTACCCCATAACGGATGCCGCCCGCCCAAGCGCAGAAGAGTTTAATCAGGAGGAAGTAGAAAATGGCAATTGACAGAACCCCGGTACTGAAAAGGTGCAGATCCTTAGGACTGGATCCGGTTTATTTAGGAATTGATAAAAAATCCACAAGACAGCTGAGAAGAGCCAACAGGAAGATTTCCGAGTATGGCCTGCAGCTGAGAGAGAAACAGAAAGCAAAATTCATTTACGGCGTGCTGGAGAAACCTTTCCGTAACTACTATGAGAAAGCGGATAGACAGCCGGGTATGACCGGTGAGAATCTGATGAAGATGCTGGAGAGCCGTCTGGACAACGTAGTGTTCCGTCTCGGTTTTGCCAGAACCAGGAAAGAGGCCCGTCAGATTGTCGGACACAAGCATGTACTGGTAAACGGTAAGCAGGTTACGATTCCTTCCTACAGAGTGAAAGCCGGCGATACCGTAGCCATCAAGGAAAACAAAAAGTCCGGCCCGAGATACAAAGAGATTCTGGAGACCACAGGCGGGCGTTTGGTTCCGGAATGGCTGGAAGCAGATCAGGAAAACTTAAGCGGAAATGTAAAAGAACTTCCGACAAGAGAAATGATTGATGTGCCTGTAGACGAGATGCTTATCGTCGAGCTTTACTCTAAATAATCGTTTCTGAATGTTTCAAAACTGCCCGTGCATCGGGCAGGTAACCCTTCGATAATATATTTACCCGAAAAAGGAGGGGCTTTTGCGTGTTTGATTTTAACAAACCGAAGATTGAAATTACAGAGATTTCCGAAGATAAACGATATGGCCGTTTTGTGGTAGAACCTTTGGAAAGAGGGTATGGTACGACTCTGGGTAACTCGTTGAGGAGGATCATGTTGTCCTCCCTGCCGGGTGCGGCGGTGAGCCAGGTAAAGATCGAAGGTGTACTCCATGAATTCAGCTCGATCCCGGGTGTGAAGGAGGATGTGACCGAGATCATTATGAACCTGAAAAGTCTCGCGATCAAGAATACCAGTGAGACGAATGAGCCTAAAGTGGCTTATATAGAGTATGAAGGTGAGGGTGTGGTGCACGCTTCCGACATACAGGTGGATCAGGACATTGAGATTATGAATCCCGATCAGGTGATTGCTACATTGAACGGCGGTGCCGACAGCAAGCTCTATATGGAGCTTACGATCACCAGGGGACGCGGTTATATCAGCGCCGATAAGGGTAAAACCGACGATATGCCGATCGGAGTGATCGCTGTGGATGCTATCTACACGCCGGTGGAGCGGGTGAACCTTACCGTAGAGAACACCCGTGTGGGCCAGATTACGGACTTTGACAAGCTGACTTTGGATGTGTATACCAAAGGCACACTGGAGCCGGATGAGGCTGTCAGTCTGGCGGCCAAGGTTCTGAGTGAGCACCTGAAGCTGTTTATCGACCTGTCGGAGAATGCGAAAACGGCTGAGGTCATGATCGAGACGGTAAATGACGAGAAAGAGAAAGTGCTGGAGATGAATATCGACGAGCTGGAACTTTCCGTACGATCCTACAACTGCCTGAAACGCGCCGGTATCAACACAGTGGAAGAATTATGCAACAAGACCTCCGAGGACATGATGAAGGTCCGCAACCTGGGCCGCAAGTC
>DPJQ01000025.1:8245-9097 GCA_003542935.1 Lachnospiraceae bacterium
GGTCCGCAACCTGGGCCGCAAGTCTTTAGAAGAGGTGTTGGCGAAGCTGAAAGAGTTGGGACTGCAGCTCAGTCCCGGAGAAGAATAAGCAGACCGTTCTATAAATTGCGTCTGTCGGCATGTGACAGTGTCGTTAGAAATTTATGGGCTACGGCAGCCGTCAATAAGTCCGAAGAAGCATGGCGGCTGTTCCACAAATGGAGGAAAAACAAATGGCTAAATATAGAAAACTTGGCAAAACGTCCAGCCAGAGAAAAGCTCTGCTGAGAAACCAGACGACGGCTCTGCTGTATCATGGCAAGATCGTCACCACGGAGGCCAGGGCAAAAGAGATCCGCAAGGTCGTTGAGCCTCTGATCACTATGGCGATCAAGGAGAGGGATAATTTCGAAACCGTCACTGTTACAGCCAAGGTGCCCCGCAAAGATGCTAATGGTAAGAGAGTAAAAGAGGTTGTGGACGGCAAGAGAGTGACCGTTTTTGATGAAGTGCAGAAAGAGATCAAAAAGGATTCGCCTTCCCGTCTGAATGCGAGAAGACAGATCCTCCGGGTTCTGTATCCGGTGGTGGATGTTCCGAAGGAAAATTCCGGACGGAAGAGAAATACCAAGAAAGTGGATCTGGTGGACAAAATGTTTACCGAGATCGCGCCGAAGTACGCTGACCGCAACGGCGGTTACACCCGTATCGTAAAGATCGGGCCGCGTAAAGGCGATGCAGCTATGGAGGTTATCCTGGAGCTGGTATAAATTAAATCATGGGATTTGCTATAGGCCGATGCAGATGCATCGGCCTATACTTTTGCTTTAAAAGTCTATTGCCGCAGGCAGGTTTATGTACTGCTGTGGCTGG
>DPJQ01000025.1:9379-16859 GCA_003542935.1 Lachnospiraceae bacterium
TTATGTACTGCTGTGGCTGGCCTGATCCAGCAAAGCGATGGACAGGCAGTACATCAGCCGCCTTTTCGGATCGTTCAGATCCAGCTTGAAGCGCTGCGTGATTTTGTCAAGGCGGTAGAGAAAAGTTGTCCTGTGGATGAACAGCTCTTTAGCGGTGGCGACAGGCTGCATATTGTTTCCGAGATATGTTTTTAACGTATGGTAATAATCGGAGTGGTGCTGCTCGTCATAGCGGTAAATGTCCAGGATCTCGGGGGCGCAGACCATGCTGGCAGGCAGTTCCGAGGTGCAGCGGTCAAGGAGATATATGCCGGCCACATCATTAAATTGGTGTATCCATTTAAAGGGGGTGCAGCGGAGTCCTACGTCCAGTGCGATACACGCCTGTTTGTAGAGGAGCTGGTAGCAGCGGTAAAATCCCTGGTATACGTTGCTGATTCCCGCTTTCAGATTCCGGTCCCGGATATAAGGGGCGCACATGTGGATAATTTCATTGCGGGAGCTGCCGTTGGCATCCAGATTGATATAGAGGACGATATCATTTTCCAGTTCGAAGGCGCAGCTTCCGGGCAGTGTTTGTTCCCAGAAGTCTACCAGGGCGAAGGCAGAATGGTTCTGGATGTCAATGTGGTCTACCTGGAATTTAATGCAAAAATAGTGAAGATCCGGTGTCCAGCCGTAGGAACTCAGGGTTCTCTGTACAAGGTAATCCTCAACAGGGAGGCCTTTCAGCATATTCTGCAGGGTATTATTGAGGGTGCTCACCGGGGATTCGTCGATGGGCTGTTCCCGCAAAAGGACGTACTTGATCTGTTCGGCCAGAATTTCCAGAAGAATCAGGTCACTGTTCTGCAGATTGCGGAGGGTCTCTGCGATCAGCAGTCGGCAGAGCAGTTTTCCGTGTGAAAAGATATTTTTGTAGACTGTCCGCACGCCGGTCAGGTGGGCAGGAAAGATCCTGGCTTCCCGGGCGCTGAAGGTATCGCGGTATTCTCTGTCGATCATGAAGTTGTTGAGGATATCCGTGGAGCCGGACTGCTCCAAAAGGAAAGAGAGTTTTTTAGAGCCGTCAATGATACTGGAGTAGGCGATGAATTTGAAGTCTTTGTTGTGGATCATCAGCGGATTGGTAAAGATCGTCTGGCTTCTGTCCAGCAGCTCCGTGAGGGAACAGCCCTGTCTGGCAAGATCGGAAATATCCCGTATCCACTCGTCATAGAGATTGAACAGGGCATTTACATAGTTGATCACTTCGTACAGATCCACCTCATCGGCAAAATTCAGGATACAGTCAAATTTGTCCCGCGCTTCCTCCAGCAGACGCCCCTGGGTGATGAGGAGAGAATGCACTTTGATTTTAGGTATATCCTCATTTCTGCGGAATTTTCCGATTAAAATACATCCATTCTGAGGAACGCTTCCGGAAGTCAGGAAAACAGGACGGGAAAGATCGAGAGAATCCTCCACTTTTCCCGTTAAATCGTACAAAAACTGACCGGAAAGTTTGTTGACAATGATGGCGCTGCTGAGCTTCATAATCTGGTTTTCCTTTCTTTTCTTCTCCCGTTGTTTTCTTATATTTCCGACATATTGTAGCAATTTGCGGTAAAAATGTCAATCAGGCGGACGGATTGCCGCCAAAAAGAGAATCCTCTACAATATTCTTATACAATCTCAGCAATGAGGAAAGAGAAAAGGAGGATTCCCTATGAGTAATCAAAGTAAAGCGAATGTGTACAAAGAGATCAACTGGAAGGTCATGATCCCGGTCATGTTGTTTGTACTGTTTCAGAGTGCATTCAATTCCTTCTCATCGGTGCTGGCCAATATTGCCGCCGTGTTCCCGGAGGCGTCAACCACCCTGGTGCAGATGATTATGACGGTGCCGTCCCTGATGTCAATTCCGATCTCTCTGGGAGCCGGGATTCTGGCATCCTATTTTTACAAAAAACATCTGGTGCTTTTTGCACTGGCCGCGGAGTTTGTGGGCGGCATCATTCCGCTGGTGGCGAACAACAGTATCTATTTCCTGATCCTGTCCAGCGCACTGATCGGTGTGGGGCAGGGCATCATGATTTCCATGGCTTCAGCCGTCATTGGTGAGAATTTTACCGGCACGACCAGTGGTGTGGCCATGGGCCTAAAGCAGGCGGCATCGTCTATCGGCATTGCGGCCCTGACCGTTGCCACCGGTTATCTGGCCCTGGGGGCCTGGTACCATGCCTACTATATTTATTTCCTGGTTATCCCGGTATTTATCCTGACCTGGATCCTGCTTCCCAAAGGACAGAAAGATGTACGCCTCGTGGGCGGCGGAGAGAGCGGCGGTATCGGCAAGGTGCTGACCCGGGGATGCGTGTACTACAGTGTGCTGTCATTCTTCCTGGCTACGTTTAACTTTGCCTTTTATACCAACATAGGCATGTCCATCATCAGCCGCGGCCTGGGCGATTCCTCCTCGGTGGGTGTGGCGTCGGCCTGGAATTCCCTGATCACCATTGTGGTGGGCCTGGTGTTCGGCTATATTCTGAAAGCGTTTAAAAAATATACGCTGGCGGCGGCCATGATCATTCAGGCCATTGCCTACCTGCTCATGGCCAATGCGGGCAGCCTGTTTTTGATCTCCATAGGCGGCATGATCTATGGGCTGGGAGCCGGTATGCAGATGGTGGCGGCCTGTTACTATATTCTGGAATCCGTGGAACAGGATGCGTCCTCACTGGCGATCTCCGTATGTATGACGCTGACCAGCCTGGGGATCTCCGCGTCGCCGGCAATCCTGAACGCCATTGCCGCAAACTTCGGCGCGTTGGACGGCACCACGGGATTGATGACCGCGGGATTCGGGATGATCGTCCTGTTTGTCATAGATGTGGCTTATGAGACGGTTTTCAATAAGGATTCCCGGATTGGGATGTAACAAAACGCCGGCAAATCACAGTGCCCGCGAGTATAAAAGACAGGAGAAGAAATATGCGATACACAGATAAAGAGAATATGCTGCGAGTGTTCCGCCATGAGATTCCGGAGGGACTGCCCCATCTGCTGATGGACGGCACCCATTTTCTGGCCCCGCAGAACGGTATCCACGAACGGCCCACGGGCGGAAAGGGCGGTACGGACTGGTTTGGCGTGAAGTGGTCTTACATCGAGGGGGATCTGGCCCCCGTCCCGGACAGCACGGTACCGCCCGTCTGCGACGATATCTGCGACTGGGAGACGCAGATTCATTTCCCGGATATGGAGGCCTGGGATTGGGAGGAGGCGGCCCGGATCGACCATGTGGCGGAGCTGGATCGGGAACACAAGATGATCTATACCAGTTCCCTGAGCGGTTTTTTTGAGCGGCTCCACATGCTGCTGGGTTTTGAGGAGGCCCTGTGCGCTCTGGTGACAGATCCGGAGGCGGTGGCGGCCTATCTGGACAGGATGGTGGAGTTCAAGAAGGCCCAGCTTACCAAGATCAAACAGTACTACAACCCGGATGTGCTGAATTTCCATGACGATTACGGCACCCAGCGGGGGCTGTTCTTTTCACCGGAGACCTGGCGGACGCTGTTCAAACCCCGCCTGAAACAGATCGTCGATCACTGCCATGGCCTGGGCATGATTTTCGAGCTGCATTCCTGCGGCAAGATCGAGGAGATCGTGCCGGACATCGCCGAGATCGGCACGGACTGTCTGCAGTGCATGGATATCAATGATGTGGCCGCGTTAAAGAAAAAGACGGGGAAATCCATGGCCTACGGCGTCTCGCCGGATTTCCAGAAATATGCGGCAGGGCTGGCCACCGGAGAGATGACGGAAGAAGATATACGCAGGGAAGTATACGCGGAATACATGGAGCTGTCGGAGGGCGGCAACTACTATCCCTTTATCAATCCGCCTTTTACGAAAATGGATACGGCGATATGGGAAGCCCATCTGGAGGCGGATGCGGAATTGAGAAGAAGACAGGAGGAGGCAAAATGACGGCAAAAGAAAACTTGCTGGCCATGTACGGCCATAAAATGATTGAGATCATGCCGGTGTTCGGGGAGGGGGAATTTTGCGTATATCCGGTCAACGGTTTCCATGAGCGCCCTCCTTACAATGAGGGCGGTCGGGACTGGTTCGGCTGTCTGTGGGAATACTGCGATTCGGCCATGGCTCCGGCGCCGGATCCCCATGAGCATGTGCTGGAAGATATCTGCGACTGGCGTAAGCTGGTGAAATTCCCGGATCTGGACGCCTGGGACTGGGAGAAAGCGGCCCGTGAGGATCATGTGGCGGACGCGGACAGGGAGAACCAGATGGTCAATGTGGTCGTGCTGATCGGCCTTTTTGAGCGGCTCCATGTTCTGATGGGATTCGAGGAAGCCCTGTGCGCTCTGGTGACGGATCCGGAGGAGGTGGAGGCCTTCTTTGATGTCATGACAGATTTTAAGATCAAACTGATCGGGAAGCTGGCACAGTATTACAAGCCGGATCTGATCACCTTCCATGACGACTGGGGAACCCAGCGGGGCCCCTTTTTCGCACCGGAGCTCTGGCGCAGGCTGATTAAGCCCCGCATGAAACGGATCATTGATGCGGCCCATGGGCACGGGATCCTGTTTCTGATGCATTCCTGCGGAAAGTATGACGAGATCGTGCCGGATATTGCCGAGATCGGCGTGGATACCCTGCAGTGCATGGATATCATGGATATAGGGAAGCTTCTTGAAGAGGACGGCGGCCGGATGAGTTTCCAGGTGTCCGTCCACTCCCAGGATTTCGAGTCCCGCGACGGTGCGGGGATCCTGAGGGAAGAGATTGTCCGCAGTACGGTGGAAAAAGAATTCCGGGAATGGGGCAGCACGGGGTGGTATTTCCCCTGTATCTTCCCGCCGTCGAAATGGTACGAAAAAACGGTTTATGAGACTTATTTAAAAGTACGGGAGGAACTGGCAGGCACCTATACCCGTTGACGGGGAACAGGGAGAGCCGCGGCGGCAAAATAGCCGCCTGCGGCCAGGAGAGAGGTGGCAGGATGAGAGAGGAACAGATCAGGCAGCAGACCGATGTGGAGCTTTCCGTCAAGGAGAGACTGTGCTTTGCCTTTGGAGATCTGGGATATCAGTGCGTGTTTTTCTGGGTATCCTCGTTTTTGATGATATTTTATACGGATGTATTTATCATACCGGCCTCCGCAGTATCCGTGCTGATGCTGGTGGTGCGGCTGTATGACGCGGTCAACGATCCCATCATCGGTTCCATGATGGACAGGACCCACGGAAGGATGGGACGGTACCGTCCCTGGATCCTGGCGGGCGGCCTGGGGCTGCTGGTGTCCGTGGTCTTTATGTTCTGGGCCCATCCGGACTGGAGCGACGGCGGGAAAATTCTTTATATGTATGTGACCTATATTGTTGTGGTGACGTTTTCTACCATGTTCTATATGGCTTATATGGCCCTGAACGGCTGTATTTCCACAAATTCCATGGAGCGGGCCCGGGCGTCGAGCTGGCGGATGGTGATGTCCTATGCGGGTATGCTGGCGGTGGGCTATGCGGCCCCCTATATGATCGGCAGCCTGGGCGGGGGCAATGCGGTGTACGGGTATCTTGCCAGCGTCCTGGTCTGCGGGATTGTGGCTGTCCCCCTTATCCTGGCCACGGGTCTGGGCACCCACGAGGTGGTGTGCAGCCGGGGAACCGGGGAGAGGATCCCGATGCGGCAGCAGTGGAATGCCCTCCTGAAAAACAGGCCCATGCTGATCCTTCTCGTCTGTATGACGGCCCACGGCGTACAGATGAACGGCCGTATGACGGTGGCTACCTACTACTGTACCTACATCGGCACGGGAGCGGCCGTGTTGGCTATATTTAATCTGCTCAATTCCCTGGCCGCCGTGGCCGGCTGCGTGGCGGCGCCCTGGCTGTTTCGGGTCACGGGCCATAAAGGGCGGGCGTCTTCGGCGGTATTGTTTATCTGCGCCCTGGCCATGGCCGGACAGTATTTTACAACGCCGCCGGGCATTCCTTTTTATCTGCTGGTGACGGTAACCGGTTTCTGCTACGGTGCGTTTTCCTCCCTGATGTTCAGCATGATCCCTGATGCGGTGGATTATGCCCAGGCGGAATACGGTGTTCGGGTGGACGGGTTTCTGAATGCGGTGGCCTCCTTCGGTTTCAAGGCGGGCGGCGCGGTGGGAACCTCCCTGATCGGCCTGGTACTGTCTCTGTGCGGCTATGTGGCGGGAGGACAGCAGTCGGCCGCTTGTATGAATGCGATCAATCTGATGATGACTGTGCTTCCCGGACTGCTCTGCCTTCTGGCGGCGTTGTGTCTGCTGGGCTATACCCTGGACCGGAAAAAGCAGAATGAGATCATCGGGAAACTGGTGGAACGGGATGTACTGAGATAACGATGAAGGAGGAGCAGCGAATGAATGCGCGAGAGAATTATCTGATAGCCGCGAAAGGCGGAAAGCCGGAGCGGGTGCCCGTGTTTCCGGTGGACTGCAATATCTTTATGCCGGATTTCTGGTCGGAGCGGGATCCCGGGACAGGGGCGGATTTCTGTAATGTGAAATGGGTGAAGGACGATCTGGGCGAGATGCCGATGCCCGGGTGGAAGGCTATGGAGGAGATATCCCAGTGGCGGGAGACCGTGAAGTTTCCCGACCCGGCGGCTATGGACTGGGAAGGGATGGCCCGGCGTTTTGAGGCGGAAAAAGACCCGGAAAAGGTGAATATCGCCATGCTGAATACCAACGGCATCTTTCTGATCCCGGTCAATATGCTGGGCTGGGGCGAGGCGCTCTGCGCGATCTGCGAGGAACCGGAGGAGCTGGGCGAATTTGTGGAGCGGATCACGGAATTTCTGGTTGAAGTGGCCGGTTATATCGGGAAATATATCCATCCGGATATTATGTTTACCGGGGATGATTTCGCGGCGGCGGGAGGCCCCTTTATATCTAAGGAGGTTTTTCGGGAAATGTATAAGCCGCGGCTGGCCAGGATCCACGAGGCGATCCATAAAGCCAGAGCGCTGGCGGAATTTCACTGCTGCGGCAACTGCCAGTTCTTAATTCGGGAATTTCTGGAGTGCGGCGCGGATATCTGCCAGCTTCCGGAGCCGAATGAACAGCTTCTGGCGGATAAGGCCCGCTATGGAAACCGTCTGGTGCTGACCGGCGGCTGGGACCGCCACGGGCCGGGGTGTGTGCCCGGTGCGCCGGAGGATGTGGTGCGAAAATCCGTGCGGACAGCCATGGACACCTATGGCCGCGACGGCGCTTTGATCTTCTGGGACGGAGGCATCTGCGGCACCAGCGAGGATGCCAGACAGAAGCTGGCGTGGGTCACGGACGAGGCGCTGAGTTATGGGAGAAAAATTTATCAATAGGCGGACATGTCACGTCCATCCCCCGTCCATGGTGATCACCTGGCCGGTGAGATAGGGATGATTGACAGCCAGATCGTAGATCAGAGCGGCGGCTTCTTCGGAAGTTCCC
>DPJQ01000025.1:17143-23172 GCA_003542935.1 Lachnospiraceae bacterium
GAAGTTCCCAGCCTTCCGGCGGGGATTTCCCCGAGGAGGGCCGCTGTTTCTTCTTCATCGAGAAAATGATTCATGGCCGTGTCGATGGCGCCGAAAGCCGCGGCGTTGCAGCGGATGCGGCTCGGGGCCAATTCTTTGGCCAGGGCCCGGGTCATGGCGTTGATGCCGCCCTTTGTGGCGGAGTAGGCGACTTCGCAGGAGGCGCCCACATTGCCCCAGACCGAGGACACATTGACGATGGAACCGCCGCCCCGGCGCAGCATCAAAGGAATGGCACCTTTGCAGAAGAGGAAGCAGGAGGTGAGGTTTGTATTCAGGATGTGCTGCCATTCTTCGGGGGACATATCCTGGAACAGCCCGATATGGGATACTCCGGCATTGTTAATCAGGATTTCCGGGGGGATATCCCTGGCAACCAACTCGGCAAAGAGATCCTGCACGTAATCGGCATCCCCGGCGTCTCCGACAGTGGTTTCGCAGGAAATGTGGTAATGCCCGCGGATCTCCTCGCCCAGCGCCTCCAGGGCGTCCGGGGAGTGGAATCCATTCAGGATCAGCGGATAGCCATGGCCGGCAAAAAGGCGGGCCGTGGCTCGTCCGATGCCGTGGGAGGCTCCGGTGATCAGTACCTGTCTGTTATGGAGCATAGATAGTATCCCTCTCTTTGTGATATTTCGCGGGCAGTTTTAAATGGGGCCGCCCTGGCGATAACTTATGGTATCGTATCATAAAACCCCAATGATCTCAACCGTGATATTTCTTTAATAGAGTGTTCGGTTGCTGTTAACAAATAATTTAGAGTTCTTTATATTTGTGCCGTTGCTACTGTTAGTGAAAAGGTGTAAAATTCCTGTATTGCACAGGAGGCATGTATGAAAAAGAAATTATTTTTTATCTTTAACCCACTGTCAGGCAAGGCTCTTATCAAAAATAAACTGCTGGACATTGTGGATGTATTTGTCAAGGGCGGTTATGAAGTACAGGTGCATCCGACCCAGGAAGCCGGGGAGGCCACGGCGAGGACGATGGAGGCTGCCAGGCAGGCGGATTTGATTGTCTGCTGCGGCGGGGACGGTACGCTGGATGAAGTGGTGAACGGCCTGCGCCAGGCTGACAGGGATATTCCGCTGGGCTATATTCCCGCAGGCAGCACCAATGATTTTGCCAGCAGTCTGCAGATTTCCAGGGATATGGTGGAGGCAGCGCGCCAGATCATGGAGGGAGAGGTGCGCCGGGTGGACGTGGGCTCCTTTAACGATCAGACTTTTGTCTATGTGGCGGCTTTCGGCCTTTTTACGGAGGTATCCTACGAGACTGACCAGACTATGAAAAACATTCTGGGCTATGTGGCCTATCTTCTGGAAGGGGTAAAAAAGATCTTTGATATTAAAACCTATTGGATGAAAGTGACATCCGACACGGATCTATACGAAGGAGAATTTATCTACGGCATGGTGACCAATTCCCGTTCCGTGGGCGGCTTTAAGAATCTGACAGGGAAAAACGTGGAGATGGACGACGGTTATTTCGAAGTGACCCTGATCCATGCTCCGAAAAGTGCCCTGGAGCTAAATGAGATCATAAGCTGTCTGCTGACCAGGGAAGATACGACGAATCTGATCGAATCCTTCAAAACCACTATGCTGACCGTGGAGGCGGATACGGAGGTGAGCTGGACTCTGGACGGTGAGTACGGCGGCTCGCCGAAGGAACTGGTTATCTGTAACCAGCGTCAGGCGCTGCCGATCATCCTGGCCCCCTCAGATGGCAGGCAGATTCCGTTGTTAGGATAGACAGACGAAAAGAAAGGGATACGGCGGATTCCGCAGCATCCCTTTTTCGCTTTCTGACAGGTCAGTGCTCCGTGCGCCCCAGGTATTCTTCAAGGCAGACACCCTGTTTGGTGATCTCTTCAGCGGCCTCTCTGCCCACATAGCGGAAATGCCAGGGCTCGTTGATCACGCCGGTGATGTCGCTTTTTTCCTCGGGGTAGCGCACTATGAAACCGTATTCGCAGCAATGTTTTTCCAGCCATTCCCAGATCACATCGGGGGACTGGGCTTCCCGGTCGGCGGAGGTGATATCCACGGCGATCCCCAGCTGATGTTCACTGGTGCCGGGAATGGCCACCCAGGCTTCGGCCAGTTCCTTGGCATCTTCGTAAGAATTTCCTTCATTCTCGTAGGCGGCCAGCTTGTCATCCAGGATTTGCTGCTGTTTATCTGCCGTCCGATAGGAAGAGGAGATCGTGGGCATCAGCCCCTCGGCCCGGGCATCGTCAAACATTTGCTGCAGGTCCGGGTAGATCCGGCTGTCCACCGCATGGCCGTTGGCCAGCTGCGTAAGCTCCACCTCGTAATCCTCCGGCATGGGATTCCAGCGGTTGACCAGGATCAGCCGCCAGTCATCCTCTTTATTGGTTTCGTCTTCGGAAGTTTCGCCTTCTGTACTGGCCGGTTTATCTTTGGGGGTATCTGTTTTTGTGTCGTTCCTTTTTTCTTTGTCGGAATCATTCTTGCCCGTGGAAGGTTCTGCTGCCTCCGATTCCGATTGCGATGCACTGCCCGAAAAACTGGTATACTCTGCGGAGGGGGCAAGAGCCGGGACCGGATCATCTATTTTACGCAGGCTGTTTCCGAGGAAAATGAGCAGGATCACGAGCAGGATGGTCGTAGCTCCCAGAGGGGCTATGCGGCGAATCATGCTTCGTTTTTTTCTGTGCTTTTTTGCGGGAATACGGCCGGTTTTCTTTGCCATGAGAATGCGCTCCTTTCAATATGGAAGATGAGCTTCCATGTCCTTTTTCTATATTCTATTTTAGCAGAAGGAACCTCCGGAAACTTTAATAGTTTATGGAAAAATTCTTAAGAAAATCTCAAGATCGGTTGTTTGTTTACGGGCACAAAAAATGTCTTTGCGTCGCCCTGCTTCAAGGACAAAATATTTTGTTTTATTAACATAGCGGGGTATGGTAAAATGAAACTCAAGGTAAAAACAGCAGGGAGATGAATAGATGGGTAAACAGGAATATACGCCGGAAATGATCGAGGCGATGAAAGATGATGTGAACCTTGGCATGGCTCTAGAGGAGATCAAAGCCAATATTGAGGAGCAATTGAAAAAATGCGGCCTGTATTACCGTCTGTTTTCCCGGGTAAAGGGCAGCCGGTCTCTGGCGCAGAAAATCGCGGGAGGGAACTACGGTTTTGCGGAGAACCAGCGCAGGGTGCAGGATCTGATCGGTGTAAGGATTGTTTTGTATTACTCGGACGACCTGTCTCCCTGCCGCAATATTCTGGAGAAAACTTTTGCCCAGAACGGGAGCTGGTCTGTGAATGAGCGCACGGTAAACCAGTTTCAGGCCACGAAGATCAACGGTGTGTTTGAGATCCCCCAGCGTCTGCTGGAGCTGGTGAGGGAAGATACCTGGAAACTTCCGGTGGACGCTACCTTTGAGGTGCAGATCCGCACGGTACTTTTCGAGGGGTGGCATGAGATTGAGCATGACATGCGCTATAAAGATGTCAAGAATAATCGCCGCAATCTCTGGAAAGGAAACCAGGAACTGGCCCGTACCATGAACAGTATCCTGGCCAGTCTGGAGCTGTGCGACTGGTCGCTGTCCAGCCTGTTTGAGAATCTGGCAAGAAAACATCTGGAGAAAAAGAACTGGGAACTGATGCTGAGAAGCAGATATCGTCTGCGGATGGAGGAGGCGCCCATGAAGCCGGAGCTGGCGGCCTATCTGGACGAAAATGAGGACGTGGCCCGGCTGTTTTTCAATTGTGATAAGGTGAAGATGGTCAATGCCCTGATGGATGAGAATGTGCATACCAGATTGACCTTCGATGTGCTGATGAAAGTGTTGAACGATACCTATGTCCACGACGCTCAGGTGGCGAGAATTCTGGCGGACACCAGGCTGGTGGTCTATGAACCGGTAAAACGAAAGAAAATGTTCCGGCCTCTGGAGAACCGGACAACATTCCAGCTGGATGTGGCACTGAATGGACCGGAGACTTCGCCGGAGGAGACGCGGCAGCTTTTTGAGACGGCGGCCAGGATCATATACAGCTGGGGGCGTTACAAGTACAGAGCGATTTTCCCCGAGGCACCGGAAGGGATCGAGGATTTCAGAGGAAGGCGGCCAGGCTATGAACTCCATGTGGAGTATGATGAGGACAGTAACTGTTTTCTGCTGGATTGCTCAAGGATCGACAGCAAGATGCCGGGGACGCTCTGGTTTACGGAGAGCCGGATCGAGAATAAAAACGGACGTCTGCTGTTTTTTGTCATCAATACAAGCAGCGCACCGGAAACAGAGGTGGCTAAGATCAGTTTCCGGAAGCCCAAATTTGTGGATCGGATACGGGAGCAGATGGAGTTTTACGATGTGGTGCGTATGCCGTCACAGCTCACGGTGATCGAGACGGAGGAGGAAAGAAAGCGCCTGGAGAATTTGATCGTTCATCCGGCCCGCTGCCTGCCGGTGATTTTGGTGAATTGGGACGTCCAGTCGGGGAGATTTATGATTCATGCCGATAAGCTTTTGAATACGGTGGGAGCTTTCTGTCATGTCTATGCGGACCGAACCAGGCAGAACGGTGCGGTGGGTGTGTACTGGCCGGATGGCCGGGAAAGCCATTTTAGCCGGGAAGATATTTTGAACAGTCGTTTCGAGTATAATAGGAAAGTGTTTACGGCGGAACAAATCTATGAGTTGCCGTTCCGCCATAAACTGGTGGATATGGTGCGGGCCTGTAATAACGGAAGGCTGAAGTGAGGCATGCTTTGAGACGGCAGCGGCTGCTTACCTGGTATCGTTGACCGCCGACAACGCAGTCTGATGAAAATTTAGTCAGGGTTTGCCTGAATATAATGCAGACAACACACCAGATAACTTCAAGGAGAAGAAAAATGGGAAATAGCAGGAATGAAATCACCCGCGCCTGTGCCGATGCGGTGGGGACGGATCAGTATATTGAGCTGGACGAGTACCTGATCTGCTGGCCGCGCAGGGATGAGACCCATCCCCAGGTGGAGCAGTGCAAAAGGGTCAGAAAGAGGGACGGGGCGGTGACCGTATTTGCCCTGCAGGACGCAAAAATCTTCCGCTGGACGGAGTGCGTGGGTCGTGGCGGAAAGTTTTTTGTGCTGAAGCGTGATCTGGGACAGATCGCCCGGGTGGACGCGGAGACCCTGGAGGAGACCATGATCTGTGCGGTCGGGAAGTATCCCCATCATCTGGAACTTGTGGAGGGGTATCTGTATTACAGTACGAAAAAGGAGCGTCCCCTGATCGTCCGGGTGGATCTGGCCGACGGAACCCAGGCGGGGATGGATGACGAGGGGGAGTACATGGATCTCAAGGTGGATGCGTGGCTGCCCGTGGGACAGATGTTTTACGGTATGCACGATGATTTCGACAGGGAGGAATCCGTCCTGTACCGGATTGATATGGACAGTTTTCGGGCCGAGAAGCTGTCGGTTACTCCCTTTTCCCTGGAGCGGTTCTGGGAAAAACCGGAGCTTTTGAAGGAATCTTTTACTTTCGAGAGGGACGGTCTGCTGGTCACAGTAGTTTCCCAGTCCCGCCACAGTGACAGCTATTATGAGCTGGCGGATCCGGCCCGCCCGGGTGTTATCGAGCGCCGTCATCTGTGCGGGCCCATGCATTATATCTGGTTTGCAGGTGGGCAGATCTATCTGGCTGGTATGGAGGATGCGATGACGATCCGCTCTTTTGATCCGGTGACGGGGGAGGGGCGTGTACTGGCTTCCCATACCCACTGCTTTGCACAGGATGAATTTGGACACATCACGGGGGAACGCCCCCAGGTGGTGGGGGAGTGGCTGTATTATTGGGATTGTGAAAAGGGGGAACGGGTCCGTATAGAGATTTTGCGGGCCGCCGGGTCCTGATCCTCTGGCGGATATAGGGAAGGTTACTGTTCACTCCCAATGTCATTTACTTAACAGAATCCCGGATCATTTATCCGGGTTTCCGTTTTTCCCGCCCAGCGGCACAT
>DPJQ01000052.1:0-22545 GCA_003542935.1 Lachnospiraceae bacterium
CCCCAGCCCGCACAGAACTTATATACCACATACGGCAGCGTCTGGGCTTAAGTTACTGACATTGTAAATGAGTGAGATCCTGATTATAATAATGACGGAAAATTTCCCGGAAGTAATTCGGGGATAGAACGGAGGGAACGGGCCATGGGATTTGCGCATCTTCATGTGCATACGGAATACAGTCTGCTGGACGGCTCCAATAAGATCACCGAGTATGTGGAGCGTGTCAGGGAGCTGGGGATGGACAGTGCGGCCATCACCGACCACGGCGCCATGTACGGTGTGATCGATTTTTACCGGGCGGCGAAAGCTGCCGGCATCCGGCCGGTCCTGGGCTGCGAGGTGTACGTGGCGCCCCATTCCCTCCATGACAGGGAGACGGGGAGCGACGAGGATCGTTACTATCATCTGGTGCTGCTGGCGGAGAATAATACCGGCTACGGCAATCTGATGAAGATCGTCTCCCGGGGTTTTGTGGAAGGATACTATTATAAGCCCCGGGTGGACAAGGCCCTTCTGGAGGAATACCATGAGGGGCTGATTGCTTTAAGTGCCTGTCTGGCGGGAGAGGTGGCCCGGGATATCACGAAAGGGCTGTACGACGCGGCCCGGGACGCGGCGCTCACGTATGAACGGATCTTCGGGAAGGGTAATTTTTTCCTGGAGCTCCAGGATCACGGCCTTGCAGACCAGCAGCGGGTGAACCAGGCTCTGGTGCGCATGAGCCGGGAGACCGGGATCGAACTGGTGTGCACCAACGATGTGCACTACACCAGAGCCGACGACGCCCAGGCCCACGATATCCTGCTCTGCATCCAGACCGGGAAAAAGGTCAGTGACGAGAACCGTATGCGCTATGAGGGCGGCCAGTACTATGTGAAATCTCCCGAGGAGATGGCCGCCCTCTTTCCCTATGCCCCTCAGGCTTTGGAGAATACCCAGAAGATCGCCGAGAGGTGCCGGGTGGAGATCGAGTTCGGCGTGACAAAACTGCCCCGATACGATGTGCCTGAGGGCTACACCTCCTGGGAGTACCTGCAGAAGCTCTGCCGGGAGGGGCTTGCCGAGCGGTACGATCCGGTGACGGAGGAGCTTACGGAGCGCCTTGAGTATGAGCTGGAGACGATCCGCCAGATGGGCTATGTGGACTATTTCCTGATCGTGTGGGATTTCATTCATTTTGCGCGGACACAGGATATCATGGTGGGGCCGGGCCGTGGTTCCGCTGCCGGAAGCCTGGTCTCCTACGCCCTGGGCATCACGAAGCTGGATCCCATGCGCTACAGTCTGCTCTTTGAGCGTTTCCTGAACCCGGAGCGGGTGTCCATGCCCGATATTGACGTGGATTTCTGCTTCGAGCGGCGTCAGGAGGTCATCGATTACGTGGTGCGCAAGTATGGCAAGGATCGGGTGGTGCAGATCGTGACTTTCGGTACGTTGGCGGCCCGGGGCGTGATCCGGGACGTGGGACGGGTGCTGGATCTGCCCTACGCCCAGTGTGATACCATCGCCAAGATGATCCCCAACGAGCCGGGGAAGAATGTCACGATCCAGGACGCCCTGAATATCAGCGCGGATCTGAAAAAGCTGTACGAGGGCGACGAACAGGTGAAGTATCTGATCGACATGGCCCGGCGGCTGGAGGGCCTGCCCCGCCACACGTCCATGCACGCGGCGGGGGTGGTGATCTCCCAGAAAGCGGTGGAGGAGTACGTGCCCCTGTCCAGGGCTTCCGACGGTTCCATCACCACCCAGTTTACCATGACCACCCTGGAGGAGCTGGGCCTTCTGAAAATGGACTTTCTGGGCCTGCGCACCCTGACCGTGATCCAGAACGCGGTGCGGATGGCGGAAAAAAACGCCGGTGTTACCATCGACATGGACGCCATCGACTACAACGATCCCCGGGTGCTGGAGATGATCGGCAGGGGTAACTGCGTGGGTGTGTTCCAGTTGGAGAGCGCCGGGATGAAGTCCTTCATGAAAGAGTTAAAGCCCAAAAGCCTGGAGGATATCATTGCCGGTATCTCCCTGTACCGTCCCGGTCCCATGGGATTTATCCCCCAGTACATCCGGGGAAAAAATAACCCGGACAAGGTCACTTATGATTGTCCTCAGCTGGAGCACATCCTGGAGCCTACCTACGGCTGTATCGTCTACCAGGAGCAGGTCATGCAGATCGTGCGGGAACTGGGCGGCTACACCATGGGCCGCAGCGACCTGGTACGCCGTGCCATGTCCAAGAAAAAGGCGTCGGTGATGGCGAAGGAGCGGCAGAATTTTGTCTACGGCAACGGGGAGGAGGGGGTGCCCGGCTGTATCGCCAACGGGATCCCCGAGGCGGTGGCCAACAAGATCTTCGATGAGATGACGGATTTTGCCAGCTATGCTTTCAATAAATCCCATGCGGCAGCCTATGCCGTGGTGGCTCTCCAGACCGCCTGGCTGAAATACTATTATCCGGTGGAATTCATGGCAGCTCTTATGACTTCCTGCGTGGACCACACCGGCAAGGTTTCCGAATATATCCTGACCTGCCGCCAGATGGGCATCCCGATCCTGCCGCCGGACATCAACCGGAGTGTGGGAGATTTTTCCGTGGAGAACGGTTCCATCCGCTACGGGCTTCTGGCTATCAAGGGTATCGGGAAGCCGGTGGAGGAGGCCATCGTGGAGGAACGTAAGCAGCGGGGGCCCTTTAAATCTTTAAAGGATCTTGCCACACGGCTTGGCGGCAAGGAGATCAACAAGAGGACGATGGAGAGCTTTATCAAGGCAGGGGTCTTTGATTCCCTGGGGGGCAGCCGCAGGCAGTTTATGATGGTCTATGCCCAGGTGCTGGAGCAGGCGGCCCAGGAGAAGAAAAATTCCCTCACCGGCCAGATGAGCCTGTTTGACTGGCTGGGGGAGGAGGTGCGGGAATCCTTTGAGATTCAGCTGCCTTCTGTGGAGGAGTACGACAAGGAGACCCGGCTGGCTTTCGAGAAGGAGACCATGGGCATCTACATCAGCGGCCATCCCCTGGAGGAGTACGAAGAGCTGTGGCGGAAAAATATCTCGGCGGCATCCACGGAGTTTTTGCCCGACGAGGAGACGGGGCAGCCGCCGATCCCCGACGGATCCCGACAGATCATCGGCGGGCTGGTGGCGGACAAGACCGTGAAATATACAAAGACCAACAAGGCTATGGCTTTTCTGACCCTGGAGGATCTGGTGGGATCCGTGGAGGTGGTGGTGTTTCCCCGGGACTATGAACATTATGGCCCCCTCACGGAGAAGGACGGAAAGATCTTCGTCCAGGGCCGGGTATCGGCAGAGGATGACAAACCCAGCAAGCTGATCTGTGAGAAAATCACCCGTTTTGAGGAGGCACCCCGGGAGCTGTGGATCCAGTTTTCCGACAAGTCTGCCTACGACAGCCAGGTGCACGGGCTGTACGAGTTGCTGCGGGCCTCCGACGGCCGGGATATGGTGGTTATTTATCTGAAAAAAGAGCGGGCGATTAAGAGGCTTCCGGCCAGCCGCACGGTGCAGGCCGACGGGGAACTTCTCGGGCAGCTGAAGGAGCGGTACGGCGAGGAGAATATACGCATGGTGGATAAAAAGGTTGCCGCGGGCGCGGCGAGGTAATGAGAGATGGCAAAGATTTTATCAAGGGTACAACAGGGAAAAAAGAGGTTTTTGCGGGCCGAGCGGTATATGGCGTTAGGTTTCGGCCTGCTGATCCTGACGGGGGCGCTCCTTTTGTGGCTGCCCCTGTCTTCTGCCTCCGGCACATGTACATCCTGGCCGGACGCGCTCTTTACCGCCGCCACATCGGTCTGTGTGACCGGTCTGGTGACAGTGACTACGGCGACGCACTGGAGCCTGTTCGGTAAGGCGGTGATCCTGTGCCTGATCCAGCTCGGGGGCCTGGGGATCGTGGCCTGTGTCACCGGTGTGATGATGGTCCTCGGGCAGCGGATATCCCTGGGGGCCCGGAAGAGGATCGCGGACAGCTACAACCTGGAACATATCACCGGCGTGGTGGGTATGGTGAGGCGGATCGTCAAGGGGACGCTCTGTGTGGAAGCTTTGGGGGCCGTCCCCTATGCTTTTGTGTTCATACCGGAGTATGGGCCGGCCAGAGGACTGTTTTACGCCGTTTTTCACGCGGTGTCGGCTTTCTGCAACGCGGGCATCGATATCCTGGGGGAGGACAGCCTGGCGGCCTATGTGACGAATCCGGTGGTAAACATTAATACCATGCTGCTGATTATTATGGGCGGCATCGGATTTACGGTATGGTTTGAAGTGGCGGCTCAGTGGAAAAAAGGCAATCTGGCCAGGGGACCGAAAAAATTCTGGCGCGGGCTCTCCCTGCACACCCGGCTGGCGGTCTGCATCACGGCTTTTCTGATCCTGTCAGGGGCTCTGCTCATCCTTCTGCTGGATTGGAACCACAGCGGGAGCCTGGGTCCGCTCTCCGCGCCGCAGAAGGTCCTGGCGGCCCTGTTCCAGTCGGTTACACTGCGGACGGCGGGATTCCAGACCATTCCCCAGCAGGACTTCACCGACGCTTCCGCCTGCGTGGGCCTGGTTCTGATGTTCGTCGGCGGGTCGCCCATGGGCACCGCGGGGGGCATGAAGACCACCACCGTGGGCATCGTATTCCTGATGACCTGGGCTTACCTGCACGGGAAAGAACATCCGGAGGTGTTCGGACGCAGGCTCAGGGATGAGGATACCCGGACGGCCCTGGTGGTGATCTGCTGCGGTTTTGCCGTGGCGTTTGCAGGCACGATGCTTCTGGCGGTGACGTCGGACGCTTCTTTCCTTGATGTGCTCTATGAGGTGGTGTCGGCGGTGGGCACCGTGGGGCTGACCCGGGGGATCACCGGGAACCTCGGCACGGCGGCCAAGCTGGTGCTGGTGGCGGTGATGTATGCGGGACGGCTCGGACCTATTACGCTGGCCATGGCGGTGACCAGACGGGCGGGAGGACGGAAGAAGTCGGTGCGGCTGCCGGAGAAAAGGATTTTGATTGGATGACAGGAGAGAAATAAAAAATGATCAATAAACAATATGCAGTCCTGGGATTGGGACGGTTTGGGAGCAGTGTGGCGTTGACGCTGGCGGATGCGGGGTGCGAAGTGCTGGCGGTGGATTCGGATGAGGAGAAGGTGCAGGAGCTGGCAGACCATGTTACTTATGCGGTGACGGCGGATGTGACGGAGCCGGGGGTGCTGGAGTCTTTGAGTGTCAGCAATATCGATATTGCGGTGATCGGGATCGCGGGGAATATGGAGGACAGTATTCTGGCGACGATCCTGGCGAAGGAGGCCGGAGCGGGCTATGTGATCGCCAAGGCTATGAGTGAGATTCACGGGACGATCCTGGAAAAAGTGGGGGCGGACAAGGTGATCTATCCGGAGCGGGACAGCGGTATCCGGCTGGCGAAGAATTTGGTGTCAGGGAATTTCATGGAATTTTTTGCCCTGTCGGACACTTACAGTATAGCGGAGCTCAAGGTTCCCCGGGCATGGTCCGGGAAGTCTCTGAAAGAACTGGATCTGAGGAAAAATCTCGGACTGAATGTGATCGGTGTGATGATGGAGAAAAAGACGGTGGTGAATGTGGATCCCGATACGCCTCTGGAAGAGACGTGGACCGCCATCGTGGTGGGGGATAACCGGGATCTGCAGAGGATACCGCAGTAAAGGCGCCGAACCGCGGAGGGACGTGTATGCAGGCTGCCTTGAACGGATCAGGAATGGATGATGGAGGGGAGCAGATGATCACCAGTGTAACCAATGCCCGGATCAAACATATTCAGCTTCTGGCAAAAAAGGCAAAGGCGAGACGGGAAGAGGGGCTTTTTCTCGTAGAAGGGCCGCGGATGTTTTTTGAGGCGCCTGTGGAGAGGATCGAGAGAGCCTATCTCTCGGAAAGTTTTTACGGTGAAATGGAGGACCGGGCCATTCTGGATCGGATTTCCTGGGAGCTTGTGGCAGACCGCGTCTTTGCCCAGGCGGCGGAAACAGTGCACTCTCAGGGAGTACTCTGTATCATGCGTGCCATGGGCTATGGACTTTCGGAACTTTTGCGGAAGGACGATCCTCTATTGCTTTTGCTGGAGGATCTGCAGGATCCCGGCAATGTGGGGACGATTTTCCGTACAGCGGAAGGGGCCGGGGTGGACGGGATCATTCTGACAAAGAACTGCGTGGATATCTACAATCCCAAAACAATCCGTTCCACTATGGGTTCTGTCTATCGGATGCCTTTTGTATGTCTGGGTGACGGGGATTTATCCCCTGTTTTGGATTGTCTCAGAGAAAGAGGCGTGGATACCTGTGCGGCCCATCTGCAGGGGAATTGTGTCTATGACCGGGAGGATTATACGGGAGGGACGATGTTTCTGATCGGCAACGAGGGGAACGGCCTGTCTGACGGTCTGTCCGCGTCGGCGGATAAAAAGGTGAGGATCCCCATGGAGGGATGTCTGGAGTCTCTGAATGCGGGGGTGGCGGCGGCCGTTTTGATGTATGAAGCTTACCGGCAGCGGCGCCGTGCACGGGAAAGGTAAAAATGAAGCCCCCTTCATAATTTTTCAGATTTTTGTCGTTGGCGCACAGGGAATGAGGGGGTAAAGTAAATGTAGAGCGGCAGGCCGGGTGACATTATAGGGGCTGCCGTAAATATGGTCGATGTTAAGGAGGACAGGTATGAGAAAGATGGCAGCAGCGCTCGCCTTTGGGCTGGCCGCGGCGATGGTCGGCGGATGCGGCAGCGGTCAGAACCAGACGGCGGTTTCCGTGGAATCCGTGGCGAGTATTACCGGGATGGGAAATGTTGGTGTTACGGATAAATTCAGCGGCCTGGTGGTTTCCCAGGAGGAAGTCAAGATCCAGAAAAACGTGGACATGACGGTCAAGGAGCTCAAGGTCAGCGCCGGGGATGAGGTCAAGGAGGGGGACGTTCTTTTTACCTATGATACGGACGAGTTGTCCATCAACCTTGAGAAGCAGAAGCTGGAACTGGAGCAGTTGAACAATACTATTGAGACGAAAAAGGAAGAGAAAAAGTCTCTTGAAAAAGAAAAAGCGAAGGCACCCTCCAGCGCAAAGCTGGAGTATACCATAGAGATACAGACGGCGGAGGCCGAGATCCGCGAAGCGGAGTACAATGTCAAAGAAAAGGAGGCCGAGATCAAAAAGACAAAAGCTTCCTTGAAGGATTCCGGTGTGACCAGCCCCATTGACGGTCGGGTGAAGAGCATACAGCAGGATGAAAATCCTTCAGGAGGCGGTATGGAAGAGATGGATATGGGCGGTTCCGGAACGGATACGGGAGCCTTTATCACGCTGATAAAATCCGGTTCCTATCAGATCAAGGGTACGGTAAACGAGATGAGCGCCCAGAGCCTGCAGGAAGGGACGCCTCTGCTGATCCGTTCCCGTGTGGATGCCGACCAGACCTGGACCGGAACACTGGAGCGCGTTGATTTTGAAAATACCGTACAGGACAATAGCGGTATGTACTATGGCAGCAGTGATGAGATGACCACGTCTACAAAATATCCTTTCTATGTGGAATTAGATACTCAAGAGGGACTGATGCTGGGGCAGCATGTGTATATTGAGACGGATACAGGTGACGGCGGGGAAGAAGCGCCGGTTATGCAGCTTCCTTCTTATTATATTGTGGACGCTGAAGGGGAGGCCTATGTGTGGGCTGAGGGTTCCGGCAGCAAACTGGAGAAAAGGACGGTGACCCTCGGGGAATATGACGCGGATATGGAAATGTACGGCATACTCGACGGTCTGACCGCGGATGATTATATCGCTTTCCCGTCGGAAGAGTGTGCGGCCGGTGTGCCTACGGAACATTATGATCCGAACAGCGGTGGAGAAAACGCGGGCGGTATGGATATGACGGGCGGCGCGGACATGGAAGGCATGAACGAAGGCGGCATGGGCGGCGCGGACATGGAAGGCATGGATGAAGGCGACATGGGCGGTACGGACATGGAAGGCATGAACGAAGGCGACATGGGCGGTACGGACATGACGGACGGCGCGGACATGGAAGGCATGGATCAAGGCGGTATGGACGGCACGGACATGGAAGGTGTGGCCGCGGGCAGTGACGGCCTCGCAGAGGAGGAATAGGGCGTATGATTCTGGAATTAAAGGACGTGTATAAAGAGTATACCCGCGGAAAGATGGCCGTGCCCGTCCTGAAAGACATCTCCCTGCAGGTGGAAGACGGCTCCTATATAGCCATCATGGGGCCCTCCGGCTCCGGCAAGACGACGCTGATGAATCTGGTCGGCTGCCTGGATGTACCCACTTCCGGGCAGGTGCTGATCGACGGCGTGGATATTTCTACGCAGAATGACGATCAGATGGCGAAGCTGCGCAATACCTTTATCGGCTTTGTATTTCAGCATTTTCATCTTCTGCAGGAGATGGATGCCCTGGAAAATGTGGCGTTGCCCCTCTTGTATGCCGGTGTGCCGGCTAAGGAGCGGCGGGCCAGAGCCGAGGAAGCGCTCAAAAAGGTGGGCCTGGAGGACCGCCTCCGCTTTAAACCCAGCCAGCTTTCCGGCGGCCAGTGTCAGCGTGTGGCCATAGCCAGGGCCATGGTGACGGGCCCCCGGCTTCTTTTGGCCGATGA
This sequence comes from Lachnospiraceae bacterium, assembly GCA_003542935.1. Lineage (GTDB taxonomy): Bacteria > Bacillota > Clostridia > Lachnospirales > Lachnospiraceae > UBA11957. The sequence continues at coordinate 8,662 of DPJQ01000052.1, forward strand.
GCCGACGGGTGCGCTGGATACTGCTTCCGGCGAGCAGGTCATGGAGATTTTTTCTCAGTTAAATGAGCAGGGGATGACGATTGTAATGATCACCCATGAGCCGTCGATTGCGGCCTGCGCGAAACAGATTTATCATATCCGCGACGGGGAGATCCGAATGGATGGGCAGGAGCGGCCCGGGAGACAACCGGATGAAAAGATAGAAGAGGTTGAGTGAAAATGAAGGGTAATAAAAAAAGTATAATTAAAAAGGTGATTGCCCTCGTCCTGGCAGTGGCCATTTTGGTCGGCGCAGTAGCCGGCGGGCTTTACTGGAGGAAGAACAGCGGCGGCACGGTCAGTGTCTATGCCATGGAAAACCTTGGCTCCATGGGATATGGCGAGGAGGGCGGCATGAGCACCGGCAATGTCACGACGGATAAAATGCAGAATGTGTACCTGTCAGATACGCAGACTGTGACGAAGATCTGCGTCAAGGAAGGGCAGGAGGTAAAAGTCGGCGATACGATTCTCGAGTACGATACCACGCTGACCGATCTGGATCTGCAGAAAAAAGAGCTGGAGCTTCAGAAGAAAAAGATTGAAAAGGAGGATATGGAAAAGCAGGTGCGGACAAGGAAACGTTCTAAGGGAAGCATAGACCGTCCCAGTGCGCCGCCGGAGGAAAATGCCGGCATGCCGGGCATCCCTGCCATGTCTTTCGCCGGTTCGCAGCTCCCGGCAGACTCCGGTGTATCCCCCACGGAACCGGAGGAGCCGGAGGAACCCGAGGATCCCGAAGAGCCGGAAGACGATAATACGGTGGAAACTTATGAGGTGATCGACGGAAAGGGAACGAAAAAGTCTCCGTTGTTCGTGATTTTGGCTGCGGACTACAGCATCAACACGGAGATGCTGGATGAAATTCTGCTGAAAAAGGGACAGAATTGGCTGATTTTCCTCACCACCGAGGGCGACCAGATCGACGGGGCCGTGCTCTCGCGTACCGGATTGATCTGTAAAAAAGAGAGCGACGGAAGCTATTCTTTCAGCTTCTTTGACGCTTCCGCCTATCCGCTGCCGGATATGGGCGGCAATGACGGGCCCGAACTGCCGGATCCCGGCTGGGGAGGGGGCGGAGGCGGCGGCTCCTATGACGATACCCGGCTGACATCGGAGGAGATCGCGGAATTAAAGGAAAAGATCCGCGATACGGATCTGGAGATCCGTATGGCCGAGGTCGAGCTTAAACAGATGAAGAAAGAAAAGGACAACGGCAAGGTGGAGAGCACGGTAAACGGAAGGGTTTCTTCCGTACTGGATTTGGATACAGCCAAAGATGAGGGCTCCCCTGTTGTAAAGATTGCCGGAGGAGGCGGTTATTTTATCCGCTGTACAGTCAGTGAGCTGGAGCTGGACAATATTGCCGTGGGCCAGACCGTGACGGTAAACGCCATGGAGAGCGGCGGCACGTACACGGGGGAGATCGCAGAGATCGGCGATACGCCCACCTCATCCAATGACTACTACGGCGGAAATATGAATGTTTCTTATTACCCGTTTATCGTATCGGTGGGTGTGGATGCCGATATGAAGGAATATGAGTATGTCTCCGTACAGCGCTCCGGCAGCGCCGTACAGGAGGATACGAGTGACGGTTTCTATCTCGAAAATATGTTTATTCTTTCCGAGGGCAATAAACGGTTTGTCTATGTCCGGGGTAAGGATAACCGGCTGGAGAAACGGCAGATTGCGGTGGGCAACATGCGGTGGAGCTCGACGAAAATTCTCGGCGGACTTACCATGGAGGACTGGATTGCATTCCCCTATGGGAAATCTGTCAGGGACGGCGCCCGCACGGAGGAAGGCAGCCTCAGCGATCTGTACAATTATTAAGGAGGCCAGGCGGTATGTTAGAAAATATTAAATTATCTTTCCACGGTATATGGAGCCATAAGATGCGCTCGGTGCTGACTATGCTGGGTATTATCATCGGTATTGCGGCTATCATCGCCATCGTCTCCACCATCAAGGGAAACAGCGAGATGATCAAATCCAGTCTGATCGGCGCCAACACCAATGTGGTGACGGTGACACTGTACCAGGGGGAATGGGCCTACGATATGACCTGGAACGGCAACCCGGAAGGCATCCTGCCCATTGAACAGGATACCGTGGAGGAGCTGGAGAAGCTGGAAGGCGTAGAAAAGGTATCCCTGTACAACAGCAGAGAAAATATCGACAGTACGGTGTATTATCAGAACACGGCTTTTACCGGCGGCGTGTACGGCATCGATGATTCCTATTTTGAACTTTACGGCTATACGCTCAATTACGGGCGGGAATTTATTGGTTCCGATTATGAGAAGAGAAGGAAAGTGGCGATATTGGATGCCACGGCGGCCGCGTCCATCTTTCCGGGGAAAAGCCCTATTGGTGAAATACTGGAAATCAGCGGCGAACCTTTTACCGTGGTTGGCGTGGTGAGCCAGAATACCACCACGGCGCCCAATATCAACAGTGTGCAGGATTATTATCTGTACGTGGGAAATACCAACGGCAAACTGTTTCTTACGAATGCGATATGGCCGATGGTGTTCCGGTTTGACGAGGTGCAGAGTGCAGCGGTCAAGGCAGTAAACACGGACGCCATGACCACTGCCGGCAAAAAGGTGGAGGATGCTCTCAATGAGAAAATGAATCTGAGCGCCGAGACGGATTATATTTTTAAGAGCCAGGATCTCATGGAGCAGGCCAAGAAGCTCCAGGATATGAGTAATGCCACCAACCAGCAGCTGATCTGGATCGCCGGAATATCTCTTCTGGTCGGCGGTATCGGCGTTATGAATATTATGCTGGTGACGGTGACGGAACGTACCCAGGAGATCGGCCTGAAGAAGGCCATCGGAGCCCGCAAGCGGCGTATTCTGGCCCAGTTTCTGACGGAGGCGGCGGTGCTGACCAGCTTTGGCGGTGTGCTGGGAGTGATTTTCGGCGTCGTAGCGGCTAATGTGCTGTCGCAGATTATGGGGATTCCCACAGGTATCAGCATCCCGGCCATGTTGATTGCCGTGGCGTTTTCCGTTTGCATCGGCCTGATCTTCGGTTATCTGCCGGCCCGTAAGGCGGCAAATCTGAATCCGATTGATGCCCTCAGGAGTGAGTAGAATAAAAAAACATGTGGCATGCTGCCCGATGAAGAATCATCTTTCATCGGGCAGCATTTTTTTGTGTCTGCCGGTGCATATACTCCTGGTTTGTTTGGGGACGGACAGGGATAAAAGCCCCACATTTCTGCGATTTTTGGAAAAAAATGTCGACATTATCGTGTTGACAAAATTAATTAACTCTGATAGAATGCAATCGTAACAACTTGTAATAAAGTTGTAATAAATTAAATAAAATATGTAATCAGGAGGAACGCATGTATCGCAAAGTGAAGACAGCGATGGCCGTTTTCGGATGTGTGACCGCAGCGCTTATTCTGTCCATCCATTCGGTATCCGCTTCTGCGGCCGACGGGAGCACGAGCCCGCCCGTGGCGGAAGAAATCCAGGATATCGAATCCGGTGGGGCAGCCCGCGATCCCGGCATGGAAGAGAGCGGCACAGGCTCCGGCACAGAAGAAAAGACTTCTGGCTCCGGTACGGAGGAGAAGGCTTCGGGTTCCGGCACAGAGGAGAAAGCGGCGAATTCTGGTACAGAGGAAAAGCCCCGCAAGGCGGAAGAACTGCTGGGGGAGATCGACTGGGATGAGATGGCTGCTGCCAATGTGAATTCCTATGTCAACGTCCGGAAAAAGGCGTCCACAAAATCGGATATCGTGGGCATTCTGCAAAAAGGCCATGCCGTGAAAGTTGTGGGCACCAAGGGGAGCTGGACAAAAATCACCTCGGGAAAAATCAAGGGCTACATAAAGAGTAAATACCTGGTGTTTGGAAAGAAAGCCAGAAAGAAGTATATGAAAAATGTAGGCGTGACCGGTACCGTCACGGCAAAGAGCCTGACAATCCGGGAAAAAGCCTCGAAAAAAGCCGACCGGCTGGGGTCTGTGAAAAAAGGCGGCCAGGTAACGATCGTGAGTATCAAAGACAACTGGTACAAGATCAGCTATAAGAAGAGCAGCGGCTATGTGGCGGCGAAATATATCACCGCCGATAAACTCCAGGGCGCGATCACTGTGAAAGCGTACCGGAAAATGCAGAAGGAAGAGTATGGCTGTTCGAAGGGAGAGCTGGATATGCTGGCCGCAATCATTGAATGTGAGGCCGGAGGGGAAAAACGTGTGGGGAAAGTTGCCGTGGGCGCGGTGGTTTTGAACCGCGTGAGAAGTAAACGATTCCCCAATACTATAGCCAGGGTCATCAAACAAAAGGGACAGTTTTCGCCGGTGGGGAGCGGTAAATTTTCCCGGGTGCTTGCCAGAGGAGCCAGAAAAGACTGCTATGAGGCAGCCCGTGCCGCATTGAAAGGGGAAAATCCGGTGGGAAATGCATTATTTTTCAGCGCAGGAAGAGGAAAGGGCCGACAGATTGGCAATCAGCATTTTTATTAAATCACAGGGAGTATTTTTTATAGAGGATGTCGCATGGAAGATGTGGCATCCTTTTTTGTATGCCCTGTCAAGGAGCATGAATTGTTACTTTGAGCGGCCTCCAGGCCGTGAAAAGCAACCATGAATTTTTGTGAAGGCTACTTGTACATAAAAAAGGTTTTCTATATAATAAATAATCGGAAAATGTTTTGCGGCGGCCGATTTTTGGGAGTGTGACTGCGGATACGGAAAGCGGAGGGAGAGACATGCTGGAAATACAGGGACTGACGAAGCGGTATGGGAAGCTGAAAGCGGCGGACGATGTATCATTTGTGATTCCGGACGGAACGATCACGGTGCTTTTGGGCCCCAACGGGGCGGGTAAGAGCACCGTGCTGAAATCCATTGTGGGCTTTTTGAAATATGAGGGCCGGATACAGGTGAACGGATATGAGAATAAAAGCCTTGAGGCGAAACGGCTGTTGGGATATATCCCTGAGCTGCCCTCCTTTTATCCGAATCTGACCGTAGAGGAACATCTGGAATTTGTGGCCAGGGCCTACAGGTTAAAAGATTACCGCGATTATGGGGCGGAGCTTTTAGAGCGCATGGATATGGTGGATAAAAAGAAAAAATTCGGCGATGAACTGTCTAAGGGTATGCAGCAGAAACTCAGCATCTGCTGCGGCCTGCTGCCCGGGCCCCGGATCATTCTGGTGGATGAGCCCATGATCGGCCTGGATCCGAAGGCTATCAAGGAGCTGAAAGAGATCTTTCGGGAAAAACGGGAGGAGGGGTGTTCTCTGCTGATCAGCACCCATCTGCTGGACAGTGTGGATACCCTGTGGGATCAGACGGTCATCATGCAGGGCGGACGGGTGAGGGCCTGTGTGCGCCGGGAGGATCTGGCCAGCCAGGGCGAGACGCTGGAGGAGCTGTTTTTTTCCATCACTGAGGGGAAAGAAGACGTCCGCCGGGAGGAGGAATAGAGGATGGTACGGTTATTTTTCTTTTATATCAGCCGCACGTTTGTAAATTCAATCCGCAAGCTGTTCCGAACCTGGGTGGTCATCCTGGTCGGATGCATCCTGCTTTTTTCTGTTGCCTGCGGTTTCGGTGCGTCTTTTCTGGCGGAACAGGCAGACGAGGGGGCGGAAAATTCTTCGGTGGAGGAAGAAGTGGATGACATCTCCGGTGAAGAGTACTATGAAGTGGATTTCGACGTGGGAGCGGTCATCGAGGGCCTCGGCATCACCGGTACACAGCTTCTGGAGATCGTGGCGGGGGCGATTATTTTAGTGGTCTGGGTTTTTGAACTGATCGGCAGTGATAAGAGCAGCGCGGCTATATTTCAGATGCCGGACGTGCATTTCCTGTTTGCGGCGCCCATACATCCTCAGACGGTGCTGCTGTTTCGGGTAGTCATGCAGATGGGACTGTCCCTGGTGGGCAGTATGTACCTGCTGTTTCAGATACCGAATCTGCTGGGGATGGGGCTGTCCCTCGGCGCTATCTTTGTCCTGTTTGCGGGGTGGGTGCTTCTGGTGATCCAGGGCAAACTGATCGCCGTGTTCCGTTATGTGTTTTCATCGGTACATCCTGCGTTCCGGAAGGGAGTGTATTACGGAATCGCCGGCTTCGTCCTTGGCCTGGCGGCAGTTTTCCGCTTTATGATGGCGGCGGGGCACATGGGCCCGGGTGAGACGGCGGCCCGGCTCTTTGCCGGGGAGGCTTCCCGGTGGGTGCCGGTATGGGGCTGGCTGAAAGGATTCATTTTTTACGGCGCGGAGGGAAAGACCGTCCCGGCGGCTCTCTGTCTGGCCGGTGTTCTTTTGTCCGTCGCGGGATTTACCTGGCTGGTATGGCGTATCCGGGCAGATTTCTATGAGGACGCCCTGCAGGTCGCTACGGACCGGGAAGAGAAGATTGCGGATGCCAAAGAAGGCAGGAAAGCCGCGAAAAAGCACAAGGTAAAAGAGCGGAACTATACTTTCGACAGGGGCTGGGGCGCCGATGTGTTTTTTCACCGCTCCATGTATATACGGCGGCATTCTCCCTTGTTTGGGCTGGCAAACGGATCCACAGGACTAATGTGGACGGTCTGTGTCTGCTATGCGGTGATCTGCCTCTATTTTCTGGGGGAGAGGGATTTTACGGTTCTGGGTGTGCTGCTTTTGGGTATTCTGTTTTTTAAGAGCTACGGAAACCCGGTGGCCCAGGAGACAGAAGTGAATTTCATTTTTCTGGTACCGGAGAGCCCGTTGAAGAAATTGGGTGCGGCCTGGCTGGCCGGGGTGGCGGGGACGGCGCTGGAGCTGTTTCCGATGATGGCCTTTTCGGGTGTGCTGCTCTGCAGGCCCTGGTATATGGGGGGACTGTGGTATGTGTGCCTCTTGGCTTTTGATACGCTGTGTTCGGCTTCCGGCCTTTTTGCGGAGTTTGTCCTGCCGGATTTTGTAAACCCTGTGATCAAGGCGCTGCTGGAATTTATGGTGAAAGGGCTGGCTGCAGGAGGCATCGTAATTCTGGCGGCCGTTGTGTGCGTGTTTGTTTCGGTTCCGGTGGGGCTTGCGGCGGCCGTGGCTGTGGCGGCGGCGGTGAGCTTCTGCCTGTTTCTCGGAGCGCTGCTGGGTGTGGGAGGAAGGTTCTGAGATGCGGGCTGCCCGACCGGCCGTGTGCTTTACAGGCGCCTGCTTTTGTTCCCGCGGGTATAAAAGAGTATCTGGGAGAATATGCTGATATGTATGAGTATAAAACTGGCAGAGAGCACAGATACTGTTATTGTAGACATAGGGAGCGAAACGCATGCGGAATTTTTTGGCGATCCTTGGGATATTTTTTCTGGCGCCGGTTCTGGTGACTCTGGCGCTGAATGGGTATGGGGCGATTTCGGTGCGGAAAGAGCTGCCGCGGGAGGAGTATCTGCCGCAGCTTTTGTATCGGGACATCCCGGCCGCATATGAGGAGGAGGCTTTGAAAGCACAGGCTGTTCTGGAGAGGAGCAGCCTGTTTTTTTACAGTGGAGCCGAGTGGCGGGATGTGTTGGAAGACTGCGTGAGGATCAGCAGGACAAAGGAGTTTCAGGCGGTCAGAGACAGGCTTTCGCGGGTGGCGGAGGAGACGGAGGGGGTGCTGCTTACGAAGAACGGGCAGGCGGTGCGGGGGATCAGCCACCGAATCAGCGGGGGCCGGACGCGGAATGGGGCGGAGGTGACGGAGCTGCCCGGTTACGGGGATCTGATTTCGGTGGAGAGCAGTAAGGATACGGTGGCGGACGGATTTTTGCAAACGTTTGTCTTTGATGAAAAAAAGCTTATGGAGATCTGGCAGACGGGCGGGGATTCGCTGGTACTCGAGGTGGCGGCCCGGGATTCGGCGGAATATGCCACGGAGGTGTGCATCGGTGACGTTGTGATGGGCGGGGAGGCGTTTCGGGAGGCCATGGGCCTGTCGTCGGCCTGTTTTATGTTTGAAAAAAAGAATGGGCAGGTGGTATTTACCTGCCGGGGCTGGGGCCACGGGTTGGGTATGAGCCAGTACGGGGCCAGCCAAATGGCCCTTGGCGGGGCCGATTACATAGAAATTCTGCAATATTATTTTCCTAATTACGAAATTATTAAAAAGTAGTGTGTATAACTTGTCTCAATCTGGCAATCCTATCTGTGAAAGCAATAGACAAGATTGAGGTGAAAAAAATGAAAAAGGAAAAAACGATTCGCCTTGCCATAGGCGGCCTATTACTGACTGCTGTCCTTGTCTCCGGTATTACGGTGGCACAGATTGACAGAAAGCAGTCAGCCCGGACAGAAGAAAACGCACATACCGAGACGGCTCAGGCCGTTCAGAAAAGTACGGACTCTACAGAGGACAAACAAACTACCCAGGAGACGGCCGGCAATGTGGCCGGACAGGATACGCAGGCAGCGCAGACGCAGCCGGATGTAAGTGTCAGCACCCAGCCCGGGGAAGTGGAAGCTGTGACCGATGAGGTGGAAGCAGAGATCCCCGAGACGATGGAGGCAGAAACCGGAGCGGAAGAAACGGCAGAGACCTCAGCCCCCGTACAGGCGGTGGTGGGAAATTTCACAGAGGAGAGCGTGCTTGACTGGCCGGTGGAAGGCAGTGTGGCTATGGATTACAGCATGGATACGACCACGTATTTTCGGACGCTGAATGTCTACAAATGCAATCCGGCGATGATCATCAGCGCCCACGTGGGCGATCCGGTGCAGGCAGCAGCCGACGGTACCGTGTCATCGATCAAGATCAATGAGGAAACGGGAAATACCGTGACAGTCGATATGGGTAACGGATACGAAGCTACCTATGGACAGATGACAAATCTGGCGGTGAAAGAGGGCGACACAGTTACTCGCGACACCGTCCTGGGATACATTGAGAAAACCACAAAGTATTATACGAAAGAGGGCGATAACCTGTATTTCGCCGTGACAAAGGACGGAAAACCCGTGGATCCGGTTCAGTACATGGAAACGGAAGGGGAATAACAGATATTGCATGAGGCTGTGAAAACACGGAACAGTTTTATTGCACAAAACAAAAAAAACAGAGTATACTATTATGTAAAGTAAATGATTCGGCACGGCCTGGTTTTCAATGGCTTTTTGCGCACAACTGCGAAGGTGCCGGACAGTTACGAATAAAGTAAATCCGAGTGGAAAGTGCCATATTGAAAGCTCGCAATCGAAAATTCTTACAGGAGAAATTTGTAACCGTCGGTTACAGAAGTTCAATATGGGTGATGTACCATTTTCTTTGTCGATTGCTTTATCATAAATGGGCCCGGCGGAACACGCTGATTCCGTCAGGCCTTTACATAGACGGGACGCAAAAGATGAGCAAAAATTATACTTATATGGTGGAGTGCAGCGACCATACGTATTATACAGGCTGGACGAATGATCTGGAAAAGAGAATCCGGGCCCACAATGCGGGCAGGGGCGCCAGGTACACGAAGCCCCGGCGGCCGGTGCGGCTGGTGTATTTTGAAATGTTTGACACGAAAGAAGAAGCCATGCGGCGGGAGTGGGAAATTAAACAGATGAGCAGAAGTGCCAAAGAACGGCTGCTGGATAAGGGGTAGATAGTTATTTATCTACCCCTTATCCGATTTTTTTATCTGCGGGGACGAATTCCAGTAGATCCTCGATCCGGCAGTTTAGTGCGGTGCATAAACGGGCCAAAACAGCGGTGTCCAGACGGGTGACTTCATTTTTACAGTACTGGTTTATTTGGGTGCGCTGCATTTCCGCGCGGTGGGAAAGCCTGTTTTTACTGATGTGATTATCGGCGATGAGGCTGGCAAGTTTGATTTGGATGTGACCATAATTTCGTTCTTCCATTCTCTTTTCTCCTTTGTGGTTTGCAAACGGTGTATGTTCTTGCGGTTGACAAACCTAGTGTATTAAATATAATACATTAATATAAGCTCCAGAAAGTCTTGCTAGACTTCTTACACAGGAGGTATGTAAAAGATGGATAATAATAATTACGGGGGTCTTAAAAACCCTATAACAACCCAGGAAGAATTCAATGAGACAGTAAATGCCTATATGGAAAGAGGGGAGGAGGAGGCTCTTTTTGCACTGCTGCGGGAGTATCCCGAGTTTATGTGCCGGTATGCCGGGGATCTGGAGAAAGAGCTGGGGCTTTAGTCTTAGGAATTTTTTAAGATTTCAACACTTTCTATTTGCGGTAAACAGGAGTATACTGAGGTTTGCAAGGAGGAATAGAAAATGTTAAAAAAAATGTGTGGGGTTTTTCTGGTTGCCATGTTGATCTGCAGTATAGGGGCCGTGTCTGTGTGGGCTTCGGAGATATCTCCTGATGCTGAGGCTGCCCCCGGCGCAGAAGCATCCGGCAATGGAGCGGAAGTTTTGGACGGGCTGGTAGTGGGGGACGACGGTGCGACCTATTACTACGAAAACGGTGTCAGGCAGGCAGATAGATGGTACGAAAAGGACGGTAAGAAGTATTACTTTGGAACGAACGGCCGTATGGTCACCGGGATGAAAAAGATCGACGGAAAGCGGTATTATTTTGGGGCGGACGGCCAGATGGCTACCGGGATGACGAAGATTAAAGACAAACAGTATTACTTTAAATCGAACGGCCAGATGGCTACCGGGATGACGAAGATTAAAGGAAAATATTATTACTTTAAATCGAATGGCCGTATGGTTACCGGGATGAAAAAGATCAAGGGGAAATACTACTATTTCAAAGCCAACGGGCAGAGAAAGACGGGCTGGCTCCATATGGATAACGGCAAGACGTATTATTTTGATAAAAAGACCGGTGTCCGTGTGACGGGTAAACAGACGATTTCCCATTATATCCGTTATTTTGATGAGAAAGGTGTGCTGTACCGCACCATTGATAAAAAGAAGAAGATGGTGGCCCTGACCTATGATGACGGGCCGTCTAAAGATACGCCGACAATCCTCAGAGTATTGAAGGCCAACAACAGCGTGGCCACGTTTTTTGTGGTGGGCAACCGTGTGTCTTCCTATAAATCGGCAGTCAAAAAAGCGTATGAACAAGGCTGCGAGATTGCCAATCATACATACAGCCATCCGATCCTGACACGCATGAGTTCGGCCGGGATCAAAAGCCAGATAAGCAAGACAAACAAGGCGGTGAAAAGGATTACGGGCCACTCTCCCAAACTGCTTCGGACGCCCGGGGGCGCCGTCAACAGCACCGTGAGAAGCGCGGCCGGGATGCCGATCATCTATTGGCGAATCGATACGCTGGACTGGAAGACGCGAAGCGCGTCGAAAACGACCAGCGCAGTACTCAACCATGTCAAAGACGGCGATATCGTTCTGATGCATGACCTGCATCACAGCACGGCAATAGCATCCAAAACCATCATCCCCAGGCTGGTCAAAAAAGGTTATCAGCTGGTCACGGTCAGTGAACTGGCCGAGTGCAGGGGCGGTATGAAAAAGGGGAAGGTATATTACAGTTTCCGTAAGTAAAACCCCGGCAAAGTGCTTGACAGAAACCAAAAAGGATGCTATAGTGGCAAAGATATCTGCCGAAGACAGCAGGTGCCGTATGGCATAAGGATAAAACGCCTGCCGAGGAGTACAATTCTGATCAGGAATTTGTGGGTCCTTCTGTGTGCAGAAGGGCCTTTTTTAGACTTCAAAAAACCGGCGGTACACATCAAAATCTATAAGGAGGTGCACCAATTCATGGCAAAAGTGGAACTGAAAAAACCTGTAGTTGACGAAATTGCGCAGAATATTGACGGAGCGGCTTCGGTAATTCTTGTGAATTACTCCGGTCTGACGGTTGAGCAGGACACTCAGCTTCGTAAGGAGCTGCGGGAAGCCGGCGTCGTGTACAAAGTTTACAAAAACACGATGATGAACCTGGCATTCAAGGATACTCCCTGTGAAGCCCTTTGCAAGGATCTGGAGGGAACCAACGCCCTGGCCATCGGCAAGGAAGACGCTACGGCGCCCGCCCGCATCATCGCGAAAGCAGCCAAGGCAGCCCCGGCAATCGAGTTCGTATCCGGCGTTGTGGAAGGCAACTATTTTGACAAAGACGGCGTGATGGCCCTGTCCAACGTTCCGTCCAGAGAAGAGCTGCTCGGAAAACTGCTCGGCAGCATCCAGTCGCCCATCGCCAACTTCGCAAGAGTCATCAGCCAGGTGGCAGAGGCACGCGGCGAGGCATGAGTTTCTTAGTGAAGTCAAGCCGTAGGCGCAGACTGAACTTAGAAACTCAGCCGTTCTGCTGAACGAAGTGAAGCAGAACTTCCTTTAAATAACACAAACTATAAATAATCGGAGGTAAATAATAATGGCAAAATTAACAACAGCTGAGTTTATTGAAGCGATCAAAGAGCTGACCGTACTGGAACTGAATGATCTCGTTAAAGCCTGTGAGGAAGAGTTCGGCGTATCCGCGGCAGCCGGTGTGGTAGTTGCGGCAGCCGGTCCGGCAGAGGCAGCCGAGGAGAAGGATGAGTTCGATGTAGAGCTGACAGAGGTTGGCCCGAACAAAGTCAAAGTCATCAAGGTTGTCCGTGAGGTTACCGGTCTGGGCCTGAAAGAGGCGAAGGCAGTCGTTGACGAAGCTCCGAAGAATGTAAAAGAAGGTGTATCCAAGGCAGAGGCCGAAGAGCTCAAGACCAAGCTGGAGGCAGAGGGCGCGAAAGTTACTCTCAAATAGCCAGAACACAAAAGACATCATCCGGAACCGGAATTGCCAGAGGGCAGATTCCGGTTCTTTTTACCCTGCCGTGCCCGGGTGGAAAAGAGCCTTGGCATTTTCGACATCCTATGCAGAAAAACGACGATTTGTCAAGCGTCAGAAAACGAAATTCTGCACGATATTCTAAATCGAAAACTGTGCAATCGCACAAAAAATCCCGGATTTTTTGTTGACAACCCTTGAAAACTATGATACAGTAAAAAATGCACTATTATGGCATGATATGCCTGTTTTTTCCAGCTGCGGGGGTTGGAAAAAGGGGGCATGTAAAAGGCAGTAATAAATTTAGCAGATACAAGGGGTGAAACGTCAATGGAGAAAAACAGAATACGTCCGATTACCTCGGGAAAAGGCATGCGGATGAGTTACCAGAGACAAAAGGAAGTTTTGGAAATGCCCAACCTGATTGAGGTCCAGAAAAATTCCTACAACTGGTTCCTGACCGATGGGCTGAGGGAAGTTTTCGACGACATATCACCGATCACGGATTACAGCGGCAAGCTGAGCCTGGAGTTTGTGGATTTTGCGCTTTGTGAGGACGAAGTGAAGTATTCCATTGAGGAATGCAAGGAGCGGGATACCACCTATGCGGCGCCCCTGAAGGTGAAAGTGCGCCTGTATAACAGGGAGAACGATGAGATCAATGAGCATGAGATTTTTATGGGCGATCTGCCTCTGATGACGGCCACCGGCACCTTTGTAATCAACGGAGCCGAGCGTGTCATTGTCAGCCAGCTGGTTCGTTCACCCGGTATTTACTATGCGATTTCCCATGATAAATTAGGTAAAGAGCTGTACTCCTGCACGGTGATCCCCAACCGAGGCGCCTGGCTGGAGTATGAGACGGATTCCAATGATATTTTTTATGTACGTGTAGATAGAACCAGAAAAGTGCCAGTTACTGTGTTGATTCGTGCTCTTGGTTATGGCACCAATGCGGAGATTCTGGATTTGTTTGGTGAAGAACCAAAGTTATTGGCCAGCTTCGGTAAGGATGTTTCCGATAATTACCAGGATGGCCTGTTAGAGTTATATAAAAAGATACGTCCAGGCGAGCCTTTGTCTGTTGACAGCGCAGAGAGTTTGTTAAACAGCATGTTTTTTGACCCCAGAAGATA
>DPJQ01000052.1:22578-24870 GCA_003542935.1 Lachnospiraceae bacterium
GCTGGAGTATGAGACGGATTCCAACGATGTGTTTTATGTCCGGGTGGACCGCACCAGGAAGGTGCCCATCACGGTGTTGATCCGCGCCCTGGGTTACGGCACCAATCAGGAGATTCTGGACCTGTTCGGCGAGGAGCCCAAGATCCTGGCCAGCTTTTCCAAGGATACGGCGGCCAGCTATCAGGAGGGCCTCCTTGAGCTGTACAAAAAGATTCGTCCCGGAGAGCCTTTGGCGGTGGAGAGCGCGGAGAGTCTGATCATGTCTATGTTTTTTGACCCGCGCCGCTACGATCTGGCCAAGGTGGGGCGTTATAAATTTAATAAGAAGCTTCTGCTTAAAAACCGTATCGCAGGCCATGTGCTGGCCGAGGATGTGGTAGACCAGACTACAGGGGAGATCCTGGCTGAGGCGGGGACAAAAGTGACCAAGGAGATGGCGGATGCTATCCAGAATGCGGCTGTTCCCTGCGTTTGGATCCAGACAGAGACCCGAAATATCAAGGTTCTTTCCAGCATGATGGTGGATCTGCGTTCCTTTGTAGATATCGACCCTGCGGAAGTGGGCGTGACGGAGCTGGTGTACTATCCGGTGCTGTCCCGGATTCTGTCCGAGAACACGGAGCCGGAGGATATCAAGGAGGCGATCCGCCGGGATATCCATGATCTGATCCCGAAACATGTGACCAAGGAAGATATTTTGGCTTCCATCAATTATAACATGCATCTGGAGTACCATCTGGGCAACGATGACGATATCGACCATCTGGGCAACCGGCGTATCCGCGCCGTGGGCGAGCTGCTGCAGAACCAGTACCGCATCGGCCTTTCCCGGCTGGAGCGTGTGGTCCGCGAGCGTATGACTACCCAGGATATCGAGGGGATCTCGCCCCAGTCGCTGATCAATATCAAGCCGGTGACGGCGGCAGTCAAGGAATTCTTCGGTTCCTCCCAGCTGTCCCAGTTTATGGATCAGAACAATCCTCTGGGTGAGCTGACCCACAAGAGACGTCTGTCAGCTCTTGGTCCGGGAGGTCTGTCAAGAGACCGTGCCGGATTCGAGGTGCGTGACGTGCACTATTCCCATTATGGAAGAATGTGCCCCATTGAGACCCCTGAAGGTCCCAACATCGGTCTGATCAACTCGCTGGCATGCTATGCAAGGATTAATCAGTACGGCTTCGTGGAAGCTCCGTACCGTAAGATTGATCATTCTGACCCTGCAAATCCGAGGGTCACAGATGAGGTTGTATATATGACTGCGGACGAGGAGGATAATTATCATGTGGCGCAGGCGAATGAGGCGTTAGATGAGGAGGGGCATTTTGTCCGTAAGAATGTATCCGGGCGTTACCGCGAGGAGACGCAGGAATACGAGAGAAAGATGTTTGATTATATGGATGTTTCTCCGAAGATGGTATTCTCCGTAGCCACGGCTCTCATTCCTTTCCTTGAGAATGATGATGCGAACCGTGCCCTTATGGGTTCCAATATGCAGCGTCAGGCAGTGCCGCTCCTTATGACAGAGGCGCCGGTTGTCGGTACAGGTATGGAGGAGAAGGCTGCCGTCGATTCCGGAGTCTGTGTGGTTGCAAAGGAGGGCGGCGTGGTAGAACGGGCGACCTCCAGGGAGATTACGATCCGAAAAGATGACGGAAATTTAAGAAGATATAAGCTTACGAAGTTCCTCCGCAGTAACCAGAGCAACTGTTATAACCAGAGACCGATCGTGGTAAAAGGCGACCGGGTAGAGGAAGGGGATGTCATCGCTGACGGCCCGTCTACCTCTAACGGCGAGATGGCTCTTGGAAAGAATCCGCTCATCGGCTTTATGACCTGGGAAGGTTATAATTATGAAGACGCGGTATTGTTAAGTGAAAGACTGGTGCAGGATGATGTATATACGTCCGTGCACATTGAAGAATATGAGGCTGAAGCCCGTGACACGAAGCTTGGGCCGGAGGAAATCACCCGTGATATCCCGGGTGTGGGTGACGATGCGCTTAAGAACCTTGACGAGAGGGGTATTATCCGTATCGGCGCTGAGGTGCGCGCGGGAGACATTCTTGTAGGCAAGGTGACTCCAAAGGGAGAGACAGAGCTTACCGCGGAGGAAAGGCTTCTGCGTGCAATTTTCGGCGAGAAGGCAAGGGAGGTAAGGGATACCTCGCTTAAGGTGCCTCACGGTGAGTATGGGATTGTTGTTGATGCCAAGGTATTTACAAGGGACAACGGTGATGAGCTGTCTCCGGGCGTGAACCAGTCTGTCCGTATCTATATTGCACAGAAGAGAAA
>DPJQ01000202.1:0-235 GCA_003542935.1 Lachnospiraceae bacterium
ATGGCGATGACGAAGAGAAGTAGCCCGGATTATCGTTCTCAGCGAGCG
Source organism: Lachnospiraceae bacterium (assembly GCA_003542935.1). Lineage (GTDB taxonomy): Bacteria > Bacillota > Clostridia > Lachnospirales > Lachnospiraceae > UBA11957. Next base: position 49 of record DPJQ01000202.1, read on the forward strand.
GGGGATGGTGCAAGCCCTGTAAAGTGAATCCGTGTGAATAACACTTTACCAGCCGCGAACTGAAAGGGGAACCGAGTAGGGGAGCCGTCGGCTGCGCGACAGACAGCAAGGTTTAGCAGGGCCGGAAGGGTTTTGCCGAACTGTGGAGGAGACTGCGTCAGGCAGTAATTCAGGTGGTACCGCGGAC
>DPJQ01000202.1:536-807 GCA_003542935.1 Lachnospiraceae bacterium
AGTAATTCAGGTGGTACCGCGGACAGTTGCTGTTCGTCCTGGACAATGGGATTCAGGGCGGGCGGCTTTTTTTGTGGCCGTACGGCAAACGCGGGTTACTTTGATGTGATATTTTATTGAGGAGATGATTATTATGAAAAACAAGTACAGGGAGAGGACACTGGATCAGATCACGGAACAGGATGTGGGTTCGGAGCTCCGTGTGGCCGGATGGGTGGAAAACATCCGCGATCACGGCGGTGTTTCGTTTATTGACCTGCGGGATATGTAC
>DPJQ01000202.1:1111-1268 GCA_003542935.1 Lachnospiraceae bacterium
TGACCTGCGGGATATGTACGGTGTACTGCAGGTGGTGATGCGGGACACATCTCTGCTGGACGGTATTGTGAAGGAAGATTGTGTCTCGATTCAGGGTGTGATGGAGCACCGGGACGAGGAGACCTATAACCCAAAGATTCCCACCGGAACCATTGAG
>DPJQ01000202.1:1596-1912 GCA_003542935.1 Lachnospiraceae bacterium
AACCATTGAGCTGGAGGCCCACAGTGTGGATATTCTGGGCAAGGTTTATCATCAGCTGCCCTTCGAGGTGGTTACTTCCAAAGAAGTGCGGGAGGATGTGCGGCTGAAATACCGTTACCTGGATCTCAGAAACAGAAAAGTACGGGACAATATGCTGCTTCGCTCCCGGGTCATCAGTTTTCTGCGGGAAAAGATGACGGAAATGGGTTTTGTGGAAATCCAGACGCCGATCCTGTGCGCTTCATCCCCGGAGGGAGCCCGGGATTATATTGTGCCCTCCCGGAAATACAAAGGGAAATTCTATGCCCTGCCCCAG
>DPJQ01000202.1:2210-4808 GCA_003542935.1 Lachnospiraceae bacterium
CCCCAGGCGCCCCAGCAGTATAAACAGCTTTTGATGGTGTCGGGTATCGATAAATATTTCCAGATTGCTCCCTGTTTCCGCGACGAGGATGCCAGGGCAGACCGTTCCCCGGGGGAATTTTACCAGCTGGATTTTGAGATGAGCTTTGCCACCCAGGAGGATGTGTTCCGGGTGGGAGAAGAGGTATTGACTGCGGCGTTTGAAAAGTTTTCGCCGGAAGGAAGTCAGGTGACGGCGGCGCCCTATCCGGTGTACAGCTACAGACAGGCGATGCTGGAATTTGGCACGGATAAACCGGACCTGAGGAATCCCCTGCGTATCATTGATCTGACAGATTTTTTCCAGCGGTGTACTTTTAAGCCTTTCCATAAAAAGACCGTTCGGGCTATCAAGGTTCATGCGGATATGTCCAAGGGTTTTCACGAGAAGCTGCTGCATTTTGCTACATCCATCGGCATGGGCGGCCTGGGTTATCTGGAGATCATGGAGGATATGGGCTACAAAGGGCCCATCGATAAATTTATTCCGGAAGATATGAAAGGGGAGATCGCCGAAAAAGCCGGTCTGGTGCCGGGGGATACGATTTTCTTTATTGCCGATAAGGAAAAAAGGGCGGCAGATTTCGCAGGACAGATCCGCAATGAGCTGGGGGAGCGACTGGAACTTTGTGAGAAAAATTCGTATAGATTTTGTTTTGTCAACGATTTTCCGATGTACGAGTACAATGAGCAGGAGAAAAGGATGGATTTCACCCATAATCCGTTCTCCATGCCCCAGGGCGGACTGGAGGCGCTGGAGAGCAAAGCTCCGGAGGAAGTGTTGGCTTACCAGTACGATATTGTCTGCAACGGTGTGGAGCTGTCCTCGGGCGCGGTGCGGAACCATGACCTGGATATCATGGTGAAAGCCTTTGCCATCGCCGGGTATACCGAGGAGGATCTCAAGGAGAAATTCGGGGCTCTCTATAATGCGTTCCAGTTCGGTGCGCCGCCCCATGCGGGTATGGCTCCCGGTGTGGACCGTATGATCATGCTGCTTAGCGGCGAGGAAAATATCCGGGAGGTGATCCCCTTCCCGATGAACGGAAACGCCCAGGATCTGATGTGCGGCGCACCCTGTGAGGTCACGGAAACACAGTTGCGGGAGACACATATAAAGATCCGTCAGTAGTATGGAGGTCTGTATGCGTAAAAAAGTGATCATTGACTGTGATCCCGGCATTGACGACAGCCTGGCGCTGATGCTGGCTTTATCAATGGAAGAAATAGAAGTGCTGGGTATCACTGTCGTCTGCGGCAATGTGCCTGTGGAGCTGGGTTTTGCCAACGCAAAAAAGGTACTGAAACATATGGGGCGTCTGGATATCCCGGTCTATATCGGCGAGGCCAGGCCTCTGAGGCGTGAGTATGTCAGCGCCCAGGATACCCACGGTGAGGACGGCCTGGGTGAGAGCTGGCTGCCTGACGTGCCAGGGTACGAGCAGGAGCTTTCTGCCGTATCCTATATTATCCGGACTTTGCGGGAGGAGCAATGTTCCATTCTGTCCCTGGGTCCCATGACAAACCTGGCCCGGGCGCTGATGGCCGATGAGGAGGCGTTTACCTGTCTGGAAGAGGTGGTCTCCATGGGCGGAAATTTCAAAAGCCATGGTAACTGTTCCCCGGTGGCCGAGTACAATTACTGGTGTGATCCCGACGCGGCGGCTTTTGTCTATGAGAAGATGGCCGGTCTGGGAAAGACGATCCATATGATCGGGCTGGATGTGACGAGGAAAATTGTTCTGACGCCGAACCTGTTGTCCTATCTGCGGCGGCTTGATGAACGCCACGGTGCTTTTGTGGAGGCTATTACAAAATTTTATTTTGATTTTCACTGGGAGTGGGAACATATCATCGGATGTGTGATCAACGATCCCCTGGCGGTGGCCTATTTTGCCGACAGGAGCATCTGTTCCGGCTTTGCCGCCTACACGGCCATTGAGACCGGCGGTATCAGCATGGGGCAGTCCGTGGTAGATCAGATGGGATTTTTAAAACGGGAGCCAAACAGTATTGTGCTGACGGAGACGGATGCCCTGGAATTTTTCTATCTGTTTTTTGGCAGGCTGCTGCATAAGTCAAGGGAAGAGCTGGATTTGCTGGGGCAGCTCTGCTGAGGGGGCGGGCACACAGGCCATTTTGGTTTTCTGCGGCGGGGATGAACCGGATTTTTTGCGGGCCGAGGCCGGAGAATGGGTGTCTGGATGGAATGTTGACGAATGAGGAGGAATGTATGAAGATGACGAGCATAAATATCCGCAGGATCTGCCTGGTGGCCATGGCGGTGGCCGTCAATGTGGTGGGCGGGCAGATCGCCCTGCTGCTCCGCCTGCCCGTATATCTGGACAGTGTCGGTACGATCCTGGTGGGCGCTCTTTTAGGCCCCCTTTATGGGATGCTGCCCAATCTGCTCAGCGGTATCTGCCTGGGGTTGACCACGGATATCTATTCCCTGTATTTTGCTCCGGCGGGCATGGCAATCGGCCTGATGGCGGGGCTGGTATTTGAGAAAATGGCGGTGAAAGGCTGGCGGATCTTCCCGGCGGCTTTGCTGGTTGCC
>DPJQ01000202.1:5076-11969 GCA_003542935.1 Lachnospiraceae bacterium
CCGGCGGCTTTGCTGGTTGCCCTGCCCGGTACGGTGGTGAGCGCTCTGATCTCGGCAGGGCTTTTTGACGGTGTGACCTCGTCGGGATCCACGGTGTTGGTGCAGCTTTTGTCCAGGACGCCTCTGGGTATGGTGGGAAGCGTTATTGCGGTTCAGATCCTGACGGATTATCTGGATCGCCTGATCAGTATTTTCCTGGTCTGCGCTGTTTTGGGCGCCATGACGGCAGATATGCGGATTTCGCTGCGGAGGGGGAAGAACTGACGGAAATTACTATCAGAGTTTAGAATATAGAAAGCCGGATAGGACACAGGCATCCCGGTCTGTGTCCTATCCGGTTTTCATGATATAGCGGTGTCCGGGTATATTTTGCCGGGGGACAGGGTATAGTATAAGGTGTGAAACTGCCCCGCAAAAATGGCAGTTTCCCCATGTATCAAGAAAGACAGGAGAGGAATGTTTATGGGATATCTGATTGCGGCCCTGTCCGGCATACTGATGAGCCTGCAGGGCATATTAAACACGGAAGTGACAAAACAGACCAGTGTGTGGGTCAGTGCGGCCTGGGTGCAGGTGACGGCCCTGGCAGTTTCGGTAATCGCCTGGAAAGTCACGGGAGGCAGCAGCTTTCTTGCCATAAAAGACGTCACACCGCGGTATATGCTGCTGGGCGGCGTGATCGGCGCTTTTATCACGATCACGGTGATTATAAGCATGGGCAGCGTGGGTCCGGCCCAGGCTACGATGTTCATCGTGGTAGCCCAGGTCATTTTTTCCTGGCTTGTGGAGCTTATGGGATTGTTCGGCGTGGAGAAAACACCCTTTTCCTGGAGCAAGGTGGTGGGTATGGTTTTGGCCATCGCGGGAATGATCATCTTTAAATGGGAGATAAATCGGTAGAACACACGCACTTAAACTATGAGCGGTAAAAATAAAAAATTCTGTAAATTGCATTTTTATCTTGTATTAATTTGTAATATTCGATAAGATAATGTCTGGGGATTTATGTAACCGGGAAGGTATTAAACGGTTACACTTTATATGCGAAGAGAGCCTGCTGTTTTTCAGTAAGGAGCATATATGAAAAAAACAAAGAAAATGATGATACTGAGTTGCGTTCTGCTATATGGCTTTGCGCTTGTCGGTTGTGCGTCTGCCCAGGCGGAATTTGTGGAAGCGCCGTCATCATCCGGTGCGGATTCCGGCCTGACGGAAACGGATGAGACTGCCGCACCGGAGGAGCTGTACGTCTATGTCTGCGGTGAGGTGGCCCATCCGGGTGTCTATCGGCTTCCTGGCGGAGCCAGAGTCTATGAGGCGCTGGACATGGCCGGGGGATTGACGGAGGCTGCGGAGGACACGGCGTTAAACCAGGCCAGACTACTGGAAGACGGAGAAGAGATCCGCATTCCTGCTCAAGGGGAGGCCGGGGAGCCCGGCGAGACCGGAGGAGTTTCGGAGAATACGGAGGGAGTAGTCCGGGAGCCGGGAGAATCGGGCAGGGTGAACATCAATACGGCGGATGCCGCGCAGCTCGCTACACTGACAGGGATCGGCCCGTCAAGGGCGGAGGCGATCATTGCCTGGCGGGAGGCCAACGGAGGATTTACTGCACCGGAGGATTTGAAAAAGGTAGACGGCATTGCGGACAAGACATTTGATAAGCTCAAGGACGAGATTACCGTTCGGTGAGAGAGATTGTTCAGCCTGTCTGAACTGTTACCGTTGAGGAGAGAAAACATGAGTAAGAGAGTATTGGTTGTAGATGACGAAAAATTGATCGTGAAGGGCATCCGTTTCAGCCTGGAGCAGGACGGCATGGAAGTGGATGCGGCTTATGACGGGGAAGAAGCGCTGGCTATGGCCAGAGAGAATGAATATGATATTATTCTGTTGGATTTGATGTTGCCGAAGCTGGACGGCCTGGGTGTGTGCCAGCAGATCCGTGAGTTTTCCGGCGTGCCCATCGTGATGCTGACTGCCAAAGGGGATGATATGGATAAAATCCTCGGATTGGAGTACGGCGCGGACGATTATATCACGAAACCTTTTAATATTCTGGAGGTGAAAGCCCGGATCAAGGCAATCATCCGGCGTACTACCAAGAGTGCACCTAAAGAAGAGAAGGCGAAAAAGGTGGTATCCGGTGACCTGAAGCTGGATTGCGAGAGCCGCAGGGTATTTATTGCCGGACAGGAGATCAATCTGACAGCCAAGGAGTTTGACCTTCTCGAACTGCTGGTATTTAATCCGAACAAGGTTTACAGCCGTGAAAATCTGCTGAATATTGTGTGGGGTTACGAGTATCCGGGCGATGTGCGTACCGTAGATGTACATATCCGGAGGCTGCGCGAGAAGATTGAGCTCAATCCCAGTGATCCCAAGTATGTACATACGAAATGGGGAGTTGGTTATTATTTCCAGGGGTAATGACAGTTTGAATGGAATGAAAAGGTTTTCTTTTTTGAGGAGTCTGCGGTTTCGGATCACCATCATTCTGGTGGTGATCGGTATTATTCCCAGTATTGTTGTGGAATATGGGATCGTCAGCAGTTACCGGGACCGCGCTGTTTCTATACGGACAGTGAACGTGATGAACCAGTGTGATATTTTGTGCAACCAGATGGTCAGTGAGAATTATCTGGAGAATCCTTCCTCGGCTACGCTGAACAGCGAGCTGGATCTGCTGTCTAATATTTACAGCGGGCGTATTCTGATCGTGGATTCCAATTTCAGGATCATCAAAGATACCTTTAATCTGGATGTGGGAAAGACGATGATTTCTGAGGAAATTATCACCTGCTACAAAAATAACAGTGCCGGGCAGTATCCGTCCAGCAAATACATAGAGATGACGGTGCCGATCACGGTGAAAGACGGTGTGGGAACGGTACAGGGTGTGATGATGGCCAGTATTTCCATGGATGAGATCAACGCCAGCGTCAGCATTCTGGAACAGAAAGGCACGTTTCTGATGGCGATTATATCGGCGCTGGTGCTGGCAGTGGGCTATATCCTGGCCGGCGTGTTGGTGAAGCCTTTTAATAAGATCACGAGGGCCATCGAGAATATCTCGGCAGGCTACATGGACGAAGATATCTCGGTGCCGGATTATGTGGAGACCCAGCTGATCACCAACGCTTTTAACGAGATGATGGTCAAAGTGCGGACGCTGGATGAGTCCCGTCAGGAATTTGTGTCCAACGTGTCCCATGAGCTGAAGACGCCGCTGACATCCATGAAGGTGCTGGCGGATTCCCTGGTAGGGCAGGAAAATATGCCCGTGGAGCTGTATCAGGAGTTTATGCGGGATATCACCGAGGAAATTGACAGGGAGAATGAGATCATCACGGATCTTTTGGCCCTTGTAAAGATGGATAAGAAAGCGTCCACTCTGAATATTGAGATGGTCAATATCAACGATATGCTGGAGCTGATCTTAAAACGGTTGAAGCCCATCGCAGCGGAGAGAAATATCCGTCTGCTGGTAGACAGTTTCCGTCCGGTCAATGCCCAGATCGATGAGATGAAATTGACGCTGGCTTTTACCAATCTGGTGGAAAACGGGATCAAATATAATGTGGAAGACGGGTGGGTGAGGATTTCTCTCAACGCAGATCACAAATATTTTTATGTGGTGGTGGCCGATTCAGGTATGGGTATTCCCCCGGAGTCTATTGATCATGTATTTGACCGATTTTATCGTGTAGATAAATCTCATTCCAAGGAGATCGGAGGGACAGGGCTGGGTCTGGCTATTACCAAAAGTGCCATAATGATGCATCACGGGGCGATTAAAGTTTACAGCAAGGAGGGCGAAGGCGCCCAGTTTTCTGTGCGTATCCCGCTGAACCATGTGGAGTGAGGTCAGTCATATGAAGAAAAATCTGGAGTGGGCGCTTTTGCTGTTCTGCCTGCTGTTTATCGGAGGATGTACTTCCGTCTCCAGCAGCGGGGAAAAGGATAAGGGCGCTCTCATGCAATACTATTTAAACAGCGAAGAGACAAAGCTGGTGACGGAGGATTTTGAGACGGAGAAAACCCAGGCGGCAGATCAGGTAGCTGCTATGAAGGAGACCATCAGCGGCCAGAAAAGTACTAAGGAGAGACTTTCTCTTCTGCCGGAGGGGGTGTCGATCCTGGAATGCCGCCTGGAGAATCATCAGTTGATTCTGAATCTGAGCAGTGCTTACAGTGACATGGACAGAGCCAGGGAAATCCTGGTGCGGGCAGGGCTGGTCAAGAGTTTTGTGCAGCTGGAAAATGTAGACGAGGTATTGATTCAGGTGGAGGGGCAGGAACTGAAAAATAGCGACGGCCAGAGCGTGGGCCCCATGGATACGAGGGATTTCGTGGAGACGGAGGGCCGGGAGATTGATGCCTACCAGTATGGCACCTTCACTTTATATTTTGCCAACGAGGAGGGAGACGGGCTGGTTCGCGAGGTACGGAAAGTCTACTACAGTACCAGCGTCCCCATGGAACGTGAAGTGGTAGAGCTGCTGGTTCAAGGGCCGTTGACGGACGGCGCTCAGGCTACGATGCCGTCCAATCTCGGCATATTGAGCGTGAATCTTTCCGACGGAATCGCCTATGTCAATCTGGACAATACCTTTGTGTCGGGAGCTCTGGCACTGCCGGATGATCTGATTATTTATTCGTTAGTGAACTCTTTGGTGGAGGGCAGTGGCGTGGAGCGGGTGCAAATCTCGGTCAACGGTGAAACGAATGTATCTTTTCGCAATACCGTGGATCTGAATCAGTTTTTTGAAGAGAATCTGGCGCTGGTGGAGGAGGCAGATGAATAAACGGCCCATAGTTGTGGTCTGCCTCGGTATGATGCTTTTGATTCTGATTTCCCATCTGTTTTCGCTGCCCGTTCCATGGGCGGCGGAGACAGACAGGACACTGCGGCAGGCGATGCAGGACGGTGCCGATTGCAGCGCTTACGGGCAGATTTATCGGGTTGAGAGAACTGAGGACGGCTGTACAATCTATCTTAAAAATACAATTCTTGTGATTCAATCGAATTTTTATTCCCTTGAGAACAGTAAAATTACATATAAGGACATGCCCGGGGTGCAAGTGGGTTGGTCTATCTGTGCAGAGGGTTATGGCCGTCTGCCGGAGAAGGCCCGGAATCCGGGGCAGTTTGATGCGGAGAACTACTATGGCCTTCGCCACATATCGGTGTTGGTCACAGGGGAAGCATGCCGTGTGACGGAGAGAAGTACCGCCTGGGTGCCTGAGCTGTCCAGGCGGTTCCGGGATGCTTTCGGAGACGTCCTGGAGCAGGGATTGGGAGAAAAAGCCGGGACGCTGCAAGCGATTCTTCTGGGAGAAAAAACCTCCCTGGACGGCGATGTACGGCAGATGTACCAACAGAGCGGCATATCCCATGTGCTGGCCATATCGGGCCTCCATATCTCTATCCTCGGCATGGGGCTGTACGGCCTGCTGCGGAAAATAGCGGGGATCCGCGTATCCGCGCTGGCTGCCAGCCTGTTTCTCCTGCTCTACCTCTGGATGATCGGTTTCCCGGTATCGGCCCAGCGTGCCGTGTATATGTTCTGGATGGCTATGGGAGCCCGTGTGCTGGGGCGGGATTACGACCGTCCCACGGCCCTGGCCCTGGCGGCAATCATTCTGTTCCTGCAAAATCCGCTGTATCTCTATGACAGCAGTTTTCTTTTATCTTTTTCGGCCGCAGGACTTTTGTTGTGTGCCGGAAAGGAGTGGGGGGCTTTTAGCACGGGTGTCTGGCTGTGGCTGGGTATGCTGCCCCTCACAGCCTGGTTTTTCTACGAGGCCGCTCCGGTCAGTATTATTCTGAATCTGGCAGTGATCCCCCTTCTTTCCCTGGTGCTGTTTTTCGGCCTGGCCGGGGGAGCGGCGGGGCTTGCTCTGCCTGTCCTGGGCCGGCTGCTGCTGATGCCTGCGGGGATCGTGCTGGAAATCTATGAGGTTCTGTGCCGTCTGGGCAGCCGTATACCCTTTAGCGTGATCATCACCGGGCGTCCGGCAGTGTGGCAGATGATTCTTTTTTACCTGGGGCTTGGTCTGGGCTATGGATGGATGGTATGGCGGGGGAAGCGTCCGGGGCGCGGGGGACAGGAGGAAATACAGGAGAGAGAGATGAATATGCGTGGTGCACGGGCAAAAGGACAAGCCAGGTGGAAAAAATTCAGCACATCCATGGCCCCTCTGCTTCTGGTGCCTCTGGCGCTGATTCTGTTCCTGCCTGTTTCCCGGGGGAATACGGCGGTCATGCTGGATGTGGGCCAGGGAGACTGCCACGTGATCACGTCGGCCTGCGGTGATGTTTTCCTCGTGGACGGAGGCAGCACGACGGTCAGTCAGGCGGGGCGTTACAGGATCCTCCCCTATCTGAAATATCAAGGTGTGCGGCGTATTTCCCGGATGATGGTGACCCATCCCGACGAGGATCACATAAACGGCCTGACGGAGCTGTTGGAAATGAGGGCGGCGGGCAGCCTGCCCATGGAGATCGGCGGTATCCTGGCTCCGGCCTGGATGGAGGATGCCCCGGAGGGACAGGCTTTTATCCGGGCCGCAGGACAGGCCGGGGTGGAGATACGGTATGTGAAAAAAGGAGATATTCTCAAAAACCGGGATATGGAGCTCCGTTTCTGCCATCCGGACGGCCAGGAATACACCGGGGAAGCCAACGCGGGTTCTCTGACATTCCTGTTGTCCTGCGGGACATATACGGAGCTGTTCACCGGGGATCTGGAGGGAAAGGGGGAGGAGGCCGTATCGGCCCTGCCTCTGTCCTGCGATGTCCTGAAGGTGGCCCATCACGGCTCGAAAAATTCCACATCCGCCCGGTGGCTAAAGAAGCTGTCGCCCCGGACAGCGCTGATCTCCTGTGG
>DPJQ01000202.1:12178-12592 GCA_003542935.1 Lachnospiraceae bacterium
CTGATCTCCTGTGGTGCGAAAAATCGCTATGGCCATCCCCACCGGGAGCTTCTGGAGCGGCTTCGGGCGCAGGGCGCCGCGGTGTATATGACCAAAGACTGCGGGGCTGTGACCATATATATGGAAAAGAGGGGGTATCGGATAGAAAGATATATGCAGAAACCAGGGAGGGATTAAGCTGTGTATTTCCCGGGAGATGGGGTAATCATATCTGGCAGATAAATAAGTACAGCCCCTCCTGAGAAAATCTGACAGAAGAGGCTGTACTTCGTTGGTACACATATGTAAAAATGTTTGGCGCAGAGAGGATACAGTCTATTCTTTTTCGCCCTGCTGCAGGTTTTTGTTTGCCGTGGACAGCATCAGCTTGATCCGGTTCAGCTGGTTGACCTCACTGGCGCCGGGATCGTAGTC
>DPJQ01000202.1:12911-15377 GCA_003542935.1 Lachnospiraceae bacterium
GGGATCGTAGTCGATGGCCACGATATTCGCATCGGGATACTGGTGCCGGATCTCCTTGATCACGCCCTTGCCCACGATGTGGTTGGGCAGGCAGGCGAAAGGCTGGGTGCAGACGATGTTCTTCACGCCGCCGTGGATCAGCTCCATCATCTCGCCGGTGAGGAACCAGCCCTCGCCGGTCTGATTGCCCATGGAGACGATGGGGGCGGCGTAGGAGGCCAGGTCTTTGATGTTTGCCGGAGGTGTAAAATGACGGCTCTTTTTAAATTCCTTGACGGCCGCGCTCCTGAGCCAGTTGACGTACTGGATACCGGCGTTGGCGATCAGGGCCGAAGCCTTTTTCACACCCAGATACTGGGCCTTGAAATTCATATTGTAGAAACTGTAATTCATAAAATCGATCAGATCCGGCACTACGGCCTCGGCGCCCTCCTTTTCCAACAGTTCCGCCAGATAATTGTTGGCTGCCGGGAGGAACTTGACCAGGATCTCGCCCACGATGCCGACTTTGGGTTTTTTCATATCCTCGTGGATGGGCAGGCGGTCAAAATCATGGATCATCGTGCGGCAGATCTGTTTAAACCGGGTATGGGAAAGCCGTCTGGCAGAGACAAAGTCAATGCAGATCCGCTCCCATTTTTTATGTAACGCATTGGCGCTGCCCTGCTTCTTTTCGTAGGGGCGCATCCGGTAGAGGCACCGCATCAGGATATCCCCGAAGACAGCCGCGTAGGAGATGCGAAGCACCAGATCCGGCGTGAGTTTGAAGCCGGGATTGCTCTCCAGGCCGCTCAAGTTGATGGAGATCACGGGGATCTGGGCCATGTCGGCTTTTTCCAGCGCCCGCCGGATAAAGGCGATATAGTTGGATGCCCGGCAGCCGCCGCCGGTCTGGGACATGATGATGGCTACATGATCCAGATCATATTTACCGGACAGCAGGGCCTGCATGATCTGTCCCACCACCATCAGGGAGGGATAGCAGGCATCGTTGTTGACATATTTCAATCCCACGTCCACGGCCTCTTTGTTGTCGTTGGGCAGCACCTCCAGACGATAACCGGCGGCCACGAAGGCCGGCTGCATGATCGAAAAATGGATCGGCGACATCTGGGGACACAGGATTGTGTAGGTTTTTCGCATTTCTTTTGTAAAGGCAACCTTTTTGATGGCAGAGGGCTGTATTTTGCGCTTTTCTTTTTCCTTTTCCTTGACCCGGATCGCAGCCAGCAATGAGCGGACGCGGATACGGGCGGCGCCCAGGTTGTTGACCTCATCAATTTTCAGGCAGGTATAGATCTTTCCGCTGCGTGATAATATCTCGTACACCTCATCGGTGGTCACGGCGTCCAGGCCGCAGCCGAAGGAATTGAGCTGGATCAGATCCAGATCGTCCCTGGATTTGACGAAGTTGGCGGCGGCATACAGCCGGGTATGATACATCCACTGGTCATTGACCCGGATGGGGCGTTCAATGGGGGCCAGATGGGACACGGCGTCCTCGGTCAGCACGGCCAGGCCGTAGCTGTTTACCATATCCGGGATACCGTGATGGATCTCCGGGTCGATATGGTAGGGACGTCCGGCCAGCACGATGCCCCGGCGCCCGTTTTTCTTCATCCAGAGCAGCGTCTCCTCGCCTTTTCTGCGGATGTCTTCCCGCATGGCGGCCAGTTCCTCCCAGCCGTCGTGGGCGGCGCTTCGCACTTCTTCCTCAGAGAATTCCGGGAAGGCGGCCACCAGGCCGTCGGCCAGCACCTGTTCGTCGCTGAAGGCAAAGAACGGGTTTTTAAACCGGATGCTCTCGTCCCGAAGTTCCTCTACGTTATTTTTGATATTTTCTGCGTAGGAGGTGACGATGGGGCAGTTGTAATGGTTCACGGAATCCGTAAATTCGTTTCTCTCGTAGGGCACGCAGGGATAGAAGATGAACTTGATGCCCTGCCGGATCAGCCAGGTCACATGGCCGTGGGCCAGTTTGGCCGGATAGCACTCGGACTCGCTGGGGATGGACTCAATACCCATCTCATAGAGCTTGTGGGTGGAATCCGGCGAGAGAATGACCCGGTAGCCCAGCTTCGTGAAGAAGGTAAACCAGAACGGGTAATTCTCAAACATATTCAGTACCCGGGGGATGCCCACCGTACCCCGGGGCGCCTCATCCTCAGAAAGCGGCACATAATCAAAAAGTTTCTTATATTTATACTCAAATAAATTCGGAATGTTGTCTTTATTCTTCTGTTTGCCCAGTCCCCGTTCGCAGCGGTTGCCGCTGATGTATTTGCGCCCGCCGCTGAAATGGTTGATGGTCAGACGGCACTGGTTGGTGCAGCCGCGGCAGTGGGTCATGGTGGTGGAGTACTCCAGGGCGTTGATGTCCTCGATGGAGAGCATGGTGGTGCCCCTGCAGGGGTCAAACCGCTCTTTCGCAATCAAAGCCGCGCCGAAGGCGCCCATGATACCGGC
>DPJQ01000202.1:15710-25347 GCA_003542935.1 Lachnospiraceae bacterium
TAGAAGGTGCCGCCCTGCACCACGATATGGCTGCCCAGCTCCGAGGCGTCGGAGACCTTGATGACTTTGTACAGGGCATTTTTGATCACGGAGTAAGCCAGGCCCGCCGAGATATCGGCCACCGAAGCGCCCTCCTTCTGGGCCTGTTTCACCTTGGAATTCATAAATACGGTACAGCGGGTGCCCAGGTCGATGGGATGCTCGGCAAAAAGGGCCTCTTTGGCGAAATCCTGTACACTGTAGTTCAAAGATTTCGCGAAGGTTTCTATGAAAGAACCGCATCCCGAGGAGCAGGCTTCGTTGAGCAGTACGCTGTCCACGGCATGGTTTTTGATCTTGATACATTTCATGTCCTGGCCGCCGATATCCAGGATACAGTCCACGTCGGGCTGGAAAAATGCGGCGGCATAATAGTGGGATATGGTTTCCACCTCTCCCTCATCGAGCAGAAGAGCAGCTTTTATGAGGGCTTCGCCGTAACCCGTGGAACAGGCGTGGACGATCTGGGCGTCCTCGGGGAGCAGACGGTAGATCTCCTGGATCGACCGGATCGTGGTGGCCAGGGGGCTGCCGTTGTTGTTGCTGTAGAAAGAATAGAGCAGCGTCCCGTCCTCACCGATCAGGGCCGTCTTTGTGGTGGTGGAACCGGCGTCGATGCCCAGGTAACAGTTGCCGGAGTATTCGGCCAGGCTGCCGGTCTTTACGGTATACTGATCCTGCCGTTTGCGGAAAATATCGTATTCCCCGCGGTCGGTGAACAGCGGCTCCATGCGGGCTACCTCGAATTCCAGCTTGACGGTGGAGGTGAGCTGTTCTTTCATGGCATCAAGGGATACGGTCACATCCTGCTGATGATTCATGGCGGAGCCGATGGCCGCGAACAGATGGGAATTGCCCGGGGCGATCGTGTGCTCATCATCGAGACGCAGGGTGCGGACGAAGGCCTGTTTCAACTCCGAGAGGAAATGCAGCGGGCCCCCCAGGAACGCGATATGGCCCCGGATGGGCTTGCCGCAGGCCAGCCCGCTGATGGTCTGGTTGACCACGGCCTGAAAAATGGAGGCGGCCAGATCCTCCTTGGTGGCCCCGTCGTTGATCAGGGGCTGGATATCCGATTTGGCAAATACGCCGCAGCGGGCGGCGATCGGATACAGGGCCCGGTATTGTTTGGCGTATTCGTTTAAGCCCATGGCGTCGGTCTGCAGGAGGGAGGCCATCTGGTCGATGAAAGAGCCGGTGCCCCCGGCGCAGATGCCGTTCATGCGCTGCTCCACGTTGCCGCCCTCAAAATAGATGATCTTGGCGTCCTCTCCGCCCAGCTCAATGGCCACGTCGGTCTGCGGCGCCAGCTCCTGCAGGGCGCTGGAGACGGCGATCACTTCCTGGACGAAGGGAACCTCCAGATGGCGGGCCAGTGTCAGGCCCCCGGAACCGGTGATGACCGGGTGCAGGCTGCACTCGCCGAGCCGGTCTTTTGCCTCACCGAGCAGATGGGCCAGGGTTTCCTGGATATTGGCAAAGTGGCGCTCATAATCTGCAAAGAGGAGCTTATGCTCATCATCCAGAATAGCTATTTTTACCGTTGTGGAACCGATATCGATTCCCAATGCATATGTAGTAGTTGTATTTGACATAAAAAAAACAGGCAGAAAAAATCTGCATCCTCCTTTTATATACAGGGCGGGGTGCGTTCCGGATTAATACGGCAAAACAGGAAACACACTCCCTTGCGTCATTCGGTTGTATCCGCCTGCCGGCAAAAGCCGGAGAGATTCTGCTGGTGTGACTTGTTCCTGCAGCGGACCAGGCGGATGTGCCCGCATGTCCGTTTGTCCCCAGGGGGGGATCCGGTACAGTGCTGGTTCTTTCGGAAAACGTAGTCATTATACGACAAAATTCTGACTGTGGCAATGCAGAAAATATAGGCAATTTAGAAAAAGATAATAAAATTTCATTGAAAAATCCGGGAAGCCCCGCTATACTGGGGAAGTATGTTTAAACGGTAATTTCTTCCGATGGGCCAGGGCGGGTCAGACCGTCCAAAGCTGCAGGCAATTTTAAAGGTATGGGAATAGTATGTATAAAGTGATCAAATATAACGGAAAGGCAAAACGGGCCGTCATGGAGACGGTGCACGGTACGATCCAGACACCGGTATTTATGAATGTAGGTACGGCGGCGGCCATCAAGGGAGCGGTGGCCACCACGGATCTCTATGAGATCGGCACCCAGGTGGAACTGTCCAATACTTACCATCTTCATGTGCGCCCCGGCGACGAGGTGGTAAAAAAGCTCGGCGGGCTCCACAAATTTATGAACTGGGACAGGCCGATTCTGACGGATTCCGGCGGTTTCCAGGTGTTTTCCCTGGCGGGACTGCGGAAGATCAAGGAGGAAGGCGTATATTTCAACAGCCATGTGGACGGCAGGAAAATTTTTATGGGCCCGGAGGAGAGTATGCAGATCCAGTCCAACCTGGGCTCTACCATTGCTATGGCTTTCGATGAATGCCCTTCCAGCGTGGCTGACCGGGAATATGTGCAGCGTTCCGTGGACCGTACCACCCGCTGGCTGGCCCGGTGTAAAGAAAAGATGAAAGAGTTAAACAGCCGGGAAGATACGGTCAACCGCCGTCAGCTTCTGTTCGGCATCAACCAGGGGGCGGTCTATGAGGATATCCGGATTGCCCATGCCCGCGCGATCAGCGAGATGGATCTGGACGGTTACGCGGTGGGCGGCCTGGCGGTGGGGGAGAGCCACGAGGAGATGTACCGGATATTGGATGAAACGGTGCCCTGTCTGCCGAAAGAGAAGCCTACTTATCTGATGGGTGTGGGAACGCCGGCCAATATCCTGGAGGCTGTGGACCGGGGCGTGGATTTTTTTGACTGCGTGTACCCGAGCCGGAACGGCCGCCATGGCCATGTCTACACGAACCGGGGCAAGCTGAACCTGTTTAATGCGAAATATGAACTGGACGCGGCGCCCATCGAGGAGGGCTGCGGCTGTCCGGCCTGCCGTCATTACAGCCGGGCCTATATCCGCCATCTGCTCAAGGCGAAGGAGATGCTGGGAATGAGGCTGTGTGTGCTTCACAATCTCTATTTCTATAATATGATGATGACAGAGATCCGAGAAGCCATAGAGCAGGAGCGGTATACGGAATATAAAAAGAAAAAGCTGGATGGCTTCCTGGAGAATGACGGGAAGGGAAAGTGAGTTTGTAACAGTTCAGACGAGCCGGCCTGTTACAGGAGTTTCGCCCTGTGAGCAAAAAACATAAATTTAAAGCAAAAAATAATTGCCCATCAGCCGTAAGTCTGGTATGATACCTTTTAACGATTATAGCCGCCGAACGCAGAGTGTCGGCGCAAAGGCGGCATCACAGATCAGGAGGAAAAAGATGATTGTAGCGAGTGAAGCAGCAGCAGGCGGCAGCACAGTCATGATGCTTGTATGGATCGTGATCATGTTTGCCATCATGTATTTTTTGATGATTCGTCCCCAGAAGAAGGAGCAGAAACGGCTGACCGCGATGCTGGGCGCCATGGAAGTGGGCGACGCAGTGGTGACGACGGGAGGCTTTTACGGTATCGTGATCGATATCACGGAGGAAGATGTGATCGTGGAGTTCGGCAATAACAAGAACTGCCGTATACCGATGAAAAAAGCCGCTATTTCCCAGGTGGAGAAGCCGGGGGAGGCGGAGTAAAGGGATTGCCGCAGGGCAGGTGCCAGTCATCTGTTTTGCGGCAGTTTTCATTTGGCAAACGATGGTACGGCCTCTCATTTTCGGGCAGAGAGTGAGAGGAAAAAAGCAGCGTGGCGCTGTATACTGAGAGATGACAGGAGGATTTGAAGCATGGAATGGATTGACAGACTGAATGAGGCGATCGATTATATTGAGGAACATCTGACGGAGGAGATGGATTATGAGCGGCTTGGGCGGATCGCCTGCTGTTCTTCCTATCATTTCCAGAGGATGTTTGCCTACATGGCCGGCGTTCCTTTGTCCGAGTATATCCGCAGGAGAAAAATGTCCCTGGCCGCGGTGGACCTGCAGGGCGGGGAGATGAAGATCATCGATGTGGCGGGCAAATACGGTTACAGTTCGCCCACGGCATTTAACAGAGAGTTTCAGTCGGTTTATGGTATGGCCCCGTCTGTGGTAAAAAAAGAGGGGGTATCCGTAAAATCCTTTCCGCCTGTCCGGTTTAAGATCACAGTCAAAGGAGTGGAAGAGATGAATTATCGGATCGAAACCAAGGATGCTTTCCGTATCGTAGGCGTGTCGGTGCCGCTGCATAAGGAGATCGAGGAAAATTTTGCGGTCATTCCTGCTAAGTGGCAGGAGATATCTGCGAATGGAACATTGCAGAAACTGATTACTATGATGGATACGCCGCCGATGGGAGTGCTCGGCGTCAGCACCTGCAACGATACGGAACCGTGGAGATACTATATAGCCGTATCTGCCTCACAGGCCGGGGAAGGCTTTGAGGAATATACGGTGCCGGCGGCTACCTGGGCCATATTTTCCGGGGAAGGCACAAACCAGTCCGTCCAGGAACTGGAGCGGCGTATCGTGACAGAGTGGCTGCCCACATCGGGATATGAGTACGGCAATGCCCCGGATGTCGAGGTTTATCTGAATCCCGACCCGCAGAATGCACGGTACGAGGTGTGGATTCCTGTGGTGAAAAAATAACAATGCATATCATATACGTGGACGGAAATTTTAAATTAATAAAGTGTTAATATTATGACTCCGGATGCCGAAGGTTAAACAGATACCTTTTGCATCCGGTTTTTTGCCGGGAGCAAAGAGGTGAAGAATATGTGCAGTAACGGAGGGTGAGTATGAAAAAAAGGATTTTTAGCGGATTATTGTTGCTTCTCCTTGTATTCCCGTTTTTGAGAGGATATTTGGGAGTGGACGTGTTGGCAGCGGAGGATACGGGGGTGGCGAACCCCTCTTATACGCTTACTTGTGTGGATGGTACGCGTGTATCTACGAAGACGGAGGAAGGGAAGGTTACGCTGCTTATATTCGGAACGACATCTTGCTCGATAACCAAGAATACGCTTACCAATATATCGAAGAGCAGTTGGGTCGGGAGTTCCAATCTCCGGGTCATTTTTGAAGATTGTGCCGGAAATACTCTGGAAGATGTGAAGGCTTATGGCGATAATTTTGGCTGCAAAGAAATCTCGTTTTGTTATGGCAGCCAATCTATCATGATGAATGTCATGTATTCATATACAAAACTATTTGGGGTGAGCGACAAGTCGTGGCCGGTTACGGTACTGATCGACGGTAACAACCGTGTGCGCAATGTTATGACGGGGACAAAGACAGCCGATGAGCTCAAGGCAGAAATCCAGAAATTCGCCATGCTCGAAAATGAGATGCCCGGGACGGGCGTGGGCGACGGCACAGGCGACGCCAACCCCGGCTACACATTTACGTCCATTGACGGCAGCTCGATATCTACGACGGCCAATACAGGGCAGGTGTCGGTTATTTTATTCGGAACCACCGTTTGCGGGTATACGAAGGGGACGGTCAGAGAAATTGCACAGAGCCCATGGATCGACAGCACAGATGCCCGTATAATTTTTGCGGAAGTTCATGGGGCCACACAGACGGAAACGGGTTCATTTGCGTCAGACTATGGCCACGGAAAAATGATCTTCTGTTATGATGATATTGACCCCTACGGCAATATTTATAAAGCCATGTGGGCTTATCTCCGGATTGGCGGGCTAAATGGCGGAACCTATCCGTTTACGGTATTTATCGATGGAAACAATAAAGTACGCGAGGTTCTGACGGGTCCGCAGACGGCGGAGGATATCAAGGCGAAGATTGATGAATATGCAAAAGCTTCTGCCGACGGGACGCCGGGAAGCGGCAGCGGGACGCCGGGAACCGAGGGAGGTAGCGGGGCACCGGGAACCGGGGACGACAGCGGGACGCCGGGAACCGGGGATGGCGCCGGGACACCGGGAACCGGGGGCAGCAACGGCGGCAGCGGGACGCCGGGAACCGATGGCAGCAACGGCGGCAGCGGGACGCCGGGAACCGATACAGGATCCAACAGCGATGAAGCAGTTATTCTTAATGTTTCCGGCCTGAAAGCCGCATCCCAGACAACAAACAGCGTAAAGTTAACCTGGAAAGAGGTTTCCGGTGCGGAGAAGTATTATATTTACCAATATAATTCGTCCGCAAAGAAATGGAAGAAGATTGCCTCGGTACCTTCCTCAGAGCTTACTTATACAGTGAAAAAACTCAAGGCCGGTACCGGCTACCGCTTTGGAGTAAAAGCCTGTCGTACGCAGAGCGGAAAACAGGTTTTGAGTGACAGCTATGTTTCCCTGTACACAGCCACCAAACCTGCGGCAGTTAAGTTCAGCGTAAAGGCGGGAAAGAAAAAGGCGACGTTAAAATGGAGTAAAGTCAGTGGGGCGACCGGCTATTATATTTATTGCAGAACCAGTACAAAAGCGGCCTGGAAAAAGTTGAAGACCGTCAAAAAAACCAGTTATTCCGCCACAAAATTGAAATCCGGGCAGAGCTGCAGCTTTATGGTGAAAGCATATAAGACATATAAAGGGAAAACCTATGTCGGGAGCTCTCAGACAAAAAAAGTAAAAATTAAATAGCAGAAGGGGGCGCGTCTCCGTATATGCGTGCGGGTGCCAGCGAATCAGGAGAACTTTTTTGCCCGCGGTGTAAAACAGACAGGACCGGTAAAAATATTTCGGTCCTGTCTGTATCTTTACTTCTGTCTTGCTTTTGAATGTTTTTGCAGAAGAATGGTTATTTTGTTACCTGTTTGGATTTCAATCCTGCCATTGTAAACAGCTTCGTATATTTTGTCAATTGTTTGGACGGTACTTTCAGCTTTAAGCCGGATTTCGTACTCTTGAAAGCCTGTTTTCCTACGGAACGGAGCTTTGATGACTTGACCGTTATTTTACTGAGCTTCTTGCATCCGTTAAATGCATTCTTCCCGATTGCTGTCAGGCTTGATTTTGATGTCTTTCCGATGACAATGACAGTGATCATATTGCAGCCGGAGAAAGCATTTGCGCCGATCGTCTTTATGCTGTCCGGAAGAGTAAGGGTCTTTTTCAAGGTGGTACATCCTTTGAACGCGCTTGCGCCGATGGCAGTTACGTTCTTACCGAAAGTAATGGTTGCCAGTTTCGTACAACCGGAGAAAGCATTTGTGCCGATCGTTTTCACATTGGATCCAATGGCCAGGCTTGTCAACTTCTTATTCTTCTGCATGGCCTTTGAGCCAATGGAGGTCACTTTATACTTTACCCCGTCCATACCAGTAACGGTATTAATCGTAATCTTCTTTGCCGTGGATTTTGACGTGGTCAATTGCACTTCTTTGCCGGCTTTTGTCACTTTATAAGTGATTTTGCTGACCGTAAAGGTTTTACCTTTTGCAAACGGTGTCTTTTTCGAAGACTGACTTCTATTGTCTCCTGAATTGTCGCCGGTTTCAGGAGTATCGCAATTTCCAGAGTTATCTTCTTTTCCTGAATTGCCATTATTCTCAGAGCCGCCGCTGCCTCCTGAATTGCCATTACTTTCAGAGCTGTTGTCGCCTCCTGAGTTGCCATTATTTTCAGGGGTGTCGCTGCCCCCTGAATTGCCATTATTTTCAGAGGTGTCGCTGTCCCCTGAATTGCCGTTGTTTCCGGGATTATCGCCGCTTCCGGCATTGGCATCATTGTTGTCATCGTTGCCGTTACTGTCATCCGTATCGGGATCGGGGCTGGAAGTGGGGACATAGTTATAATGTATAGCCGCCTTTGCCACGGCTGATGCCGTATCGCCTAATTTACGGATACTGTTCCACTGCGCTTCGGTACCGGTAAAATTAATATCAGTCAAAGAACAATTTGCGAATGCGGCTGTCCCTATGGTTGTTACGCTGTCCGGAATCAGGACAGTGGTCAGACGGGAACAGGAAGCGAATGCAAATGTTCCGATGCTTTCCGCTCCTTGAGGAATTTCCACTCTGGTAAGCGTCAGGCAATTCTGAAACATACCATCCCCGATACAGTTTATACTTTGGGGCAGCGCTACGCTCATCAAATAGTAGCATTGTGTGAATATATTGTTGCCCAGCTTTACCTGTTTGCCGCCGGCGGCAAACGACGCGCTTTTCATTTCCCCACATTGAAAAAATGCGGCATCGCCCACCTCCCCGATACTGGCAGGTAAGGAGATAGCAGTGAGGCTTGTGCAACCGCTGAAAGCATTTTGGTCAATGGATTCCACCCCTTCGGCGATACTCACTGAACCAAGGTTCTGGCATTTGCGGAAAGCGCTGTCACCGATGGTTTTTACACCGGAAGGAATGGATACGGAGATGATCGAAGATTCGCGGAAAGCGCTGTTGCCAATCACCGCCACGCTGGAGGAAATCTCTGCACTGAGAACTCCACAATTCCAAAAAGCGCAGGAACCGATGCCGGTAACGCCGTGTTCGATAACAATCTTCCGGATTTTGCTACTGTTGTCACTCCATGGCTGCTCTTCGGCACTGTTGAAATCCGGCATGGCTCCGCTGCCTGAGATCGTCAGCGTACCCGCCTTCGTCAGATTCCAGGCAAGCCCTCCGTCAAGAGTCCCGGTTCCAATTGATACGTTGGCCTCCGGATCATTCGGTGAAATATAGTCTTCCGGATAGCGGGTGATATAATGGCTGGTGCTGTTCATTACCTCTTCTTTGGATATTGCCCGTCCCCAATGGACTTTACCTTTCTGATCCCCGGTACTGATGTTTCCTTCGGCAACAACTACGCCCGCATCGCTCACTTCTAGCACGATCACGGTATGGGAGTCATTGTTTACCCGCAGGATATCCCCGATTTTTATATCCTTGAACGCAAACTCACCTGTAGCGTACATTCTGGCCGGCAGACTGCCAAATGCTTCATCGCTGAGTATAAAAGCGAAGGCCACGCAGCCCACGGCAAGGATATTCGTCCCATCAAGATGTCCGCCTTTCCAGGAGTAATATCCCTTTGTATCTGAATAAGGCTCATCATTGGTCCAGGTCGTTCCTTCCTTATATTTGCTCTGATCTTTCAGTGCGATCATGGCTTCGTAGACTTCCGCTGGGGTGGGGACCGTATTGCCACGGGCAGCCGGTCCGGACATGGTCTCATTCACAGGAATAATTTTTTGTGGCGAAGGGCTTTCCTGCCATGCGTATGTCGTTGACGGAGAAGAAATGCACAGACACAGTGTTAAAATAATTGAAATAATCCGTGGTTTCAATTTTGCTTCCTCCTTGATTTTGGGAGAGATTTCCGTTGGCAATATATTCTCATTTAATTAATATATGGCTATTGTTTTATGATGTCAACAATTTTATGATACACGGATATTGTGGATAATAAGAAGTTTTAGCAGTTCAGACAAGCTGACCTGTTACCTGCAAAATGTCTGGAAAGATAGAAGAGAGACAAGAAAATAAGGAGGGAGAGCAGAACCTAAAAGCTTTATATTTATGGTGCATAAAAAATTAGAATTCGTTGAAAAGTCTTGTAAAATTTTTCTTTCTATGTATAATACAATTCACCAGTTTACAACTTTTTAACT
>DPJQ01000202.1:25703-42075 GCA_003542935.1 Lachnospiraceae bacterium
ATCTACCGCTTATTATACCTTAAAAATTCCGTTTTTAACAGACTGCTTTTATATTTTCAGGATTATTTTGCCGCTGCTTCCAGACCCACCGCCAGGAACCTGTTCCTGTTAGTTATCTCCATTTTGGCCCTGGACATTTTCCGCTCGGTACGGTTTGCCCACAGCCATGTGATCTCTAGATTGTGCGGTACTTCGCTTAACGCGTTTTACTACACGCTTAAAACTGATGCCTATGATCATTCTGTCTGGAATGACGTTACGGTATCGAAAGCAGTCCGGGCTGTTCCCGGCCCTTTGGAAGATCAGCCGCTTTTCCTTTCCATTGATGATACCATGGTCGAAAAATCCGGCAGGCATTTTGAACTTTGTTCTAAATTGTACGACCATGCTGCCCATAATGGCTCCAATTACCTCAATGGACACTGTATGGTCAGCCTCCTGCTCTCTTTCCCGGTATACCAGAATAGAAAAATCCTTTATCTTTCTGTCCCGGTAGGGTACCGGCTCTGGGATAAGGAAAAGAGCAAGCTTGCTTTGGCCGCCGAACTGGCGGCACAGGCAATGAAAGTTATCGGCCCCAAGCGTCAGGTGATCCTGCTATGCGACAGCTGGTATCCAAAAGCGGAAGTGGCTGCCCTTGTGGAACAGTTTGAAAACCTGGAAATGGTCTGCAATGCCAGGGTGGATACGGTTCTTTACGGGCTCCCGCCAGCTAAAACCGGGAAAAGGGGCCGTCCCAGAAAGCGCGGGGACCGGATTGCGCTGGAAGAGGCCGCCCTTAGCGAACCGGAAAGTGGTGGCTGGCTGATTGGCACGATGCCGGTCATCACCAACCTTTGGAAAGGGAGGGTGGTCTATGCCTTGGTTACTGCGCCCAAAAATGGAAAAGGGGGCCGCCGTCTGTTTTTATGCACGGCTGATCCGAAAACCATTTCTTTTGACTGGGAGAACAGCGCTGACAAAACAACCTGTTCTTATGGGGCGGAAAATATCTTTTATCTGCCGTTGGCCTGGTATGGCCTGAGGTGGGACATCGAGGTTTCTTATTATGAAGGGAAAACCTTCTGGTCATTGGAAGAATACCGGATCCGCAGCAAAGAAGGGATCGAACGGCTGGTGAATCTGACCAGCCTGTCCTACAGCGCCATGACCCTGCTTCCTTACAGCGATGAAACCTTTTCCGGGTATCGGTCCGCCAGTGCCCAGGAAACCCGGTATGAAATTGGCCAGCAAATCCAGGCGGATATAATTTTATGCAGTTTCGGAAGATTTCTCGAAACCATTAAAAAATGCTCTGTCCTGATAAAAGTTGTAGAAGACTACATTTCATCAGGTGTTAGGAAATTTCAAAAGTTGTAAACTGGTGATACAATTGTAAAACATAGTAGCGGGGAGCTTGCAGAAGCGGGCTGAGAGGAGACTGATACTGTTTCGACCCATAACCTGATTTGGATAATGCCAACGTAGGGACATAGGATTCGTAAAAGTAACGGATATGCCGGTGTCTGGCATATCCGTTTCGTTGTCTTAGTGTGGGGACTTTCAAAACGGGTAATCAGAAAAACGGGAGGAAGTATAATGTTAGGAAACTGTATAGACAAAGTGAGGAGCACGGTACCCCTGGTGCACAATATTACAAATTATGTAACGGTCAATGATGTGGCGAATATTTTACTGGCCTGTGGAGGCAGCCCGATTATGTCGGATGAGCCGGAGGATGTAGAAGATATTACGGCGATCTGCGGCGGGTTGAATATTAATATCGGGACGCTGAATCAGAGGAGCATAGAGGCTATGTTCCGTGCCGGAAAGAAAGCAAGTGGGTTGGGCCATGTTTTGCTTCTTGATCCGGTGGGGGCCGGAGCCAGTGCCCTGCGGACCGATACGGCAGTAAAGCTTATGCAGGAGCTTTCGTTTGATGCGGTGCGGGGTAATATCTCGGAAATCAGAACCCTGGCCGTGGGAAGCGGGACAACCAGGGGAGTGGATGCCGATGTGGCGGATGCGGTGACAGAAGAAAATCTGGACGGATCGATCCGGTTTGTTAAAAATTTTGCGAAGAGAGCCGGATGCATTGCGGCGGTTACGGGCGCCATCGATCTGGTGAGTGACGGAAATATCTGTTACGTTATCCGGAACGGCCGGCCGGAGATGGGGAAAATCACCGGGACAGGTTGTCAGCTTTCCGGTATGATGGCGGCTTTTCTGGTGGCGAATCCCGAAGAGAAGCTGGAGGCGGCAGCAGCGGCGGTGTGTGCTATGGGGTTGGCCGGTGAGATTGCCTGGGAACATATGCAGGAGGGAGAGGGCAATGCCACATACCGAAACCGTATCATAGATGCTGTCTATAATATGGATGGGGGGATATTGGAGAAGGGAGCCAGATATGAGGTGCGGTAAAGAAGAGCTGCTCTTGTATGCGGTGACGGACAGGAGCTGGCTTCATGGAGATACCCTGTATCATCAGGTGGAACAGGCCCTGGACGGCGGCGCTACCTTCGTCCAGCTCAGAGAAAAGGAGCTGGACGAAGAAAGTTTTCTGTCAGAGGCCGTGGAACTGAAAAGTCTGTGCCGGAGATATCATGTCCCCTTCGTGATTAATGATAACATAGATATCGCCATGGAGGTGGATGCCGACGGCGTTCATGTAGGGCAGAGTGATCGAAACGCTGCGGAAGTGCGGAAAATATTGGGGCCGGACAAAATCATCGGTGTGTCGGCCCAGACGGTGGAGCAGGCTCTGGAGGCCGAACGGATGGGGGCGGATTATCTCGGCGTGGGAGCCGTATTTCCGACAGGATCCAAAGCGGATGCGGATGATGTCAGCCGTGAGACGCTTACAGCCATCTGCAAGGCGGTGCATATTCCGGTCATTGCCATAGGAGGCATCCAAAAAAGCAATATCCGGGAGCTTTCCGGAACGGGTATCTGCGGCATTGCGGTGATCAGCGCCCTTTTTGCACAGTCGGATATTAAAAGTGCGGCGAGGGATTTAAAGGCTTTGACGAAAAAATTATTTAAACGTTACAGTTAAAATCATAAAGAAGTGTGGCAATTTCCACCAATATTTGTTACTATAGAGAAAACGTAGCTGCGAAGGTATAGCGCGGTTATGAAAAATGAGTAAAGGTGGTTACTGCCATGGATAAGAGAATTTTAGCATTTGACTTTGGTGCGTCCAGCGGCCGCGCTATGATTGGTATTTACAACGGGGATACCATCAGCCTTGAGGAGATCCATCGGTTTTCCAATGATCCGGTGATTGTGAACGGCGTGATGTATTGGGATGTCCTTCGCCTGTTTTTCGAGATTAAACAGGGTATCATCAAGGCCAAACATGCGGGGGGATTTGACAGTATCGGTATCGACACCTGGGGCGTGGACTTCGGTTTGCTGGATAAGGAGGGACGTTTGCTGGAGAACCCCATCCATTACCGTGATAAGAGAACAGACGGGATGGTGGAGGAGAGCTTTAAGCTGATCGAGAAAGAACGTTTTTATGAGATTACCGGTACACAGTTCATTTACTTCAATACGGTATTCCAGCTTTTGTCGCTGGTGAAGCAGAGGCCGGAACTTTTGGAGCGGGCGGACAAGCTGCTCCTGACGCCGGATCTGTTTATCTACTTCCTGACAGGTGAGAAACATATGGAATATTCTATGGCCACCACCACGCAGCTTTTGGATGCCAAAAAGCGGGTGTGGTCTAAAGAGGTGCTGGAAGCACTGGGGATTCCGGAACGCATCCTGCCGGATATTGTGCCCAGCGGTACGGTAGTCGGTAAATTGAGTGATGAGATCTGTGAGGAATTGGGAGTGCCCGCGGTTCCGGTGGTGGCCGTGGCGGCTCATGATACGCAGAGCGCGCTGATAGCGGTGCCTGCCGAGGAAAAGGATTTCATTTTCCTGAGCTGCGGCACCTGGTCACTGTTCGGTACAGAGCTGGATGATCCCATTATCAGTGAGAAGTCTGTCAAATACAATATTTCCAATGAGGGTGGCTGCGACGGCAAGGCTTCTTTCCTGGAAAATATCATCGGACTCTGGCTGATCCAGGAGAGCCGCAGGCAGTGGATCCGGGAAGGCGAAGAGTACGGATTCGGAGAGCTCGAAACGATGGCGAAAGCTGCCCCGTCTCTGGTAAGTTTTGTGGATCCCAATGCGTCGGAGTTTGTGCCCGCCGGGAATATGCCAAGACGTATTCGCGATTTCTGTGAGAGAACAGGGCAGAAAGTTCCCGAAAGCATTGCCGAGATTGTGCGTTGTATCGATGAGAGTCTGGCGCTGACCTACCGCAGGGCTTTGGAGGAGATCAAAGACTGCACCGGGAAAGAATATTCTACCATATATATGGTGGGCGGTGGTACCAACAGTCATCTTCTCTGTCAGTTTACTGCCAATGCTACTGGCTGCCGCGTGGTGGCCGGTCCCGGGGAAGCCACGGTACTCGGCAACCTGGTGCTCCAACTTGCTGCGGCGGAGGATGTGCCGGAGATTGACGGCCTGTGGTCGGCCAGAAAGCTGATCGCCCGCTCGGAGAAATTCGATACCTATGAGCCTCAGGATACTGAGGTATGGCAGGAGGCATATCAGAGATTTCTCAAAATTCTTCAGTAAATAAAGTATTCTTTTCGGAAGGCCGCATGATTGTTGCGGCCTTTCGTCATTCTATTGCAAATCAGGACACTTTTTTGGGCAAATTACAGACTTTTCTATATTTTCATTTTTTGGTAGAATAACGATAGTGAAATTCAGACAGCGGCGAGAGTATTCGGACTGCTGTGAATGTAAATACAGGAGGTGTTTGGATGAGTAACTACTATCTGGCCGTAGACATTGGGGCCTCCAGCGGCCGCCATATTCTCTGCCATATGGTCAACGGCAAAATGCATCTTGAGGAAATCCACCGCTTTGAGAACGGTATGAAAATGAAGGACGGCGAGCTGTGCTGGGAGATGGATCGGCTGTTTGCCGAAGTGGTCAACGGATTGAAAAAGTGCAGGGAGATTGGTAAAATACCGGTCAGTATGGGGATTGATACCTGGGCAGTAGATTTTGTTCTGCTGGACGGGGACGATCGGGTGATCGGCAATACTGTGGGGTATCGTGACAGCCGTACAAACGGCATGGATGATGAAGTGTATAAAATTATTTCCCAGGATAAGCTGTATGCGCGGACGGGTATACAAAAGCAGCTGTTCAATTCGATTTATCAATTGATGGCGATAAAGACTGCCCATCCGGATCATCTGGAGAAAGCCGAGACTATGCTGATGGTGCCGGATTACCTGCATTTTTGTCTGACCGGCAGGAAAGTAGCGGAGTATACGAATGCCTCTACGAGCCAGTTGGTGAGTCCGGATACCAAGGATTGGGATGACGAGCTGATTGAGATGCTGGGTTATCCCAGGAGAATATTCCCCTCCATTGTAAAACCGGGCACAGCGTTGGGCAATCTGAAACCCGAGCTGGCCGAGGAAATTGGTTTTGATCTGGAAGTGGTGCTTCCGGCCACTCATGATACCGGTTCCGCGGTGTTGGCAGTACCGGCCAATGACGATGATTTTATGTATATCAGCTCCGGTACATGGTCTCTGATGGGAGTGGAGTCAAGGGAAGCCAACTGTTCTATGGAAAGTATGGAAGCCAATCTGACCAACGAAGGCGGCTATGACTATCGTTTCCGTTATCTGAAAAATATTATGGGGTTGTGGATGATTCAGTCAGTGCGCCATGAATTTGACGATGCTTATTCCTTCGGCCAGATCTGTGATATGGCTGAGGAATGTAAGGACTTCCCGTCCCGGGTGGATGCTAACGATGATTGTTTTATGGCTCCGAAGAGTATGGTGGAGGAAGTAAAGGATTATTGCCGGCGGACTGGCCAGCAGGTGCCGGAGACGCTGGGGGAGATCGCTACAGTGATTTATACCAGTCTGGCGGAATGTTATGCGAAAACCATGCAGGAAATGCAGCAAATAACCGGTCGCAAATATGGCCGCATTCATGTGATCGGCGGCGGTGCCAATGCCGGATATCTAAACGAACTGACTGCAAAAGCCTGTAAAGTTCCTGTATATGCAGGACCCACCGAGGCGACTGCTATCGGTAATCTGACGGCCCAGATGCTGCGGGCAAGGGAGTTTATCAGTATTGAGGAAGCAAGGGACAACATTTTTAAGTCTTTCGGTGTAAAAGAGTATGCCTGCGAGTAACTGTTTGGCACAGGTCGAAGCACTTCCCACGGGACGCCTTCGGTGTGCTGCTGAGACCGTAAGAACATATATCAGAGCGGACAAGTACAAAGGGCCGCTTTGTTATATAGGGTGTTAGCCCGAAAATCATATAATATCAGGAGGAAAAATCCAATGAGCGCAAGATATGAATCTGCAAAAGAGATTTACGCAAAGATGGGTGTGGACACAGATGCGGCGATTGCTAAAATGAAAACGATCCCGGTATCCCTTCACTGTTGGCAGGGAGACGATGTGATCGGTTTTGACCATGACGGTCCGCTGACCGGCGGCATCCAGACTACAGGCGACTACCCCGGCAAGGCCAGGACGCCGGATGAGCTGTTTGCGGATCTGGACAAAGCTATGAGCCTGATGCCCGGCAAGAAAAAAATTAATGTACATGCCTGCTATGCCATCTTTGAGGAAGGCGAGTTCGTGGATCGTGATAAGATTGAGCCGAAGCATTTCCAGAGGTGGGTGGATTTTGCGAAAGAAAGAGGTATGGGACTGGATTTCAATCCTACATTTTTCTCCCATCCCAAGATCAAGGATGGCCTGTCTCTTTCCAGCCCGGATCCGGAGATCAGAAAGTTTTGGATTGAGCATGGCAAAGCCTGTATCCGTATCTCCAAATATTTCGCAGAGCAGACGGGTATTCCCTGCGTTATGAATATCTGGACCGGTGACGGTTATAAAGATGTTCCGGCTGACCGTATGGGGCCGAGAATGCGTTATAAAGAGTCTATCGACGAGATTCTCTCCGAGCCTTACGATCCCAAGTGGGTGAAACCCTGCGTGGAGTCCAAAGTATTTGGTATCGGTGTGGAGGCATATACAGTGGGGTCCGCAGAGTTCGCATTGAGTTATGCGGCTGCCAACAGAGAGAAATGCCTGCCTTTGATGGACAATGGCCACTACCATCCCACGGAGGTTGTATCTGACAAGATCCCGGCGCTGTTGTGCTTCTATCCGCAAATTGCCCTCCATGTGACCCGTGGTATTCGTTGGGATTCCGACCATGTGGTGCTGTTGGATGACGAAACAAAAGAGATTGCCCAGGAGATTGTGCGCTGTGACGGTTTAGACCGTACTTACATCGCTCTGGACTATTTTGACGCATCTATCAATCGTGTATCGGCATGGGTAACAGGATTCCGCAGTATGCAGAAGGCCCTGCTCAATGCGTTGTGCACACCCAGCGCTTATCTGAAAGAGCTGCAGGATACCAATCAGATGTCCAGGAAGATGGTGGCTATGGAAGACTGCAAGATGCTGCCCATCGGCGATATCTGGGAAGAATACTGCAGGCAGTGCGGTGTGGCTGCAAATGGTTACTATGATGAAATTGAGAAATATGAAGCAGATGTTCAGTTAAAGAGAAGCTGATGCTGTTTGGGGAAAAAGATCCCGGTTAGTTCTGAAATTTTTCTGAAGTTTGTTGCATGGCTTTCCGTCCGTTAGAAGAGGGGAAGCCATTTGTTATTTTACATCGAAACTGCCTGTGGAAGATTTCATAGATTTCTGGTATACTGGCCTGTGGAGGTATACGTTATGGATGATATGAAAATTCTGGAGGCATTAAGTGAAGTGGAGGGCGTGTATGGTTACGCCTTCGTAAATACGGAAGATCTGGTTTTTAATCCGGGCTTTCGTAAACTCTGCGAGGAGGATTCCTGCGGAAATTATGATGTGAACTATTCCTGCCCGCCTTATTGCGGCACACCTGAAGAGATGGAGGCAAAAGTCAGGCAATACCGGCGGGTGCTTGTGATGCAGACGGCCTGGGATGTAAACAGTGTAATGAATGCATCGGAGACAAAGGAGGCCAAAAGAAAACACAACGGGATTTCTTTTACGGTATTGGAAAAGCTCGGGGAACTGGGCATAGAGGCGGATGCCATGATGGCGGGACCCTGTACGCAGTGCAAAAAGACTTGTATGCAGATGATCGGTAAACCCTGTCCCAGAGACTATAAAGTGTATTCCTGCCTCTCGGCTTACTGTCTGGATGTAACGAAGCTGGCCGAGACTGCAGGGCTGGAATGCTGGGCCGGAGAGAAACGTGTGCTGTATTTCAGTGTTTATATGTATGAGAAAAAGTGATTTGGCAGCGGCGGAGGACGGATATGCAGCAGTTTTTGTTGGAACGGCTCCGGGAGATTACGGAAGAAGAGGAGCAGATCCTGCAGGGTGGCAGCGGGGTGGAGAAGGAGCGCTATGCTACAGGTAAGGAGTTTACCGTGGACAGCCGGAAGATGCTGGAGG
Source organism: Lachnospiraceae bacterium (assembly GCA_003542935.1). Taxonomy (GTDB): domain Bacteria; phylum Bacillota; class Clostridia; order Lachnospirales; family Lachnospiraceae; genus UBA11957. The sequence continues at coordinate 34,205 of DPJQ01000202.1, forward strand.
AAGGCCAGCTGATCTCGGTGCGAAAACACACCCGGTTTGTCCACTTCCCCCTGCATCGCCATACCTATGTGGAGGTGTTTTATGTCTGCCAGGGAACGGTGGTCAATCTGATTGAGGGAAAGACAGTAGAGGTCTGCCAGGGGGAACTGCTTTTTCTGAATCAGTATACCCGGCATGAGATCCTGCCGTCAAAAATGGATGATCTCGCCGTAAATTTTATCGTTTTGCCGGAATTTTTTGATGTGGCTTCCAATATGATCGGGAAAGACAATGTGCTGGCAGATTTTCTGGTCAATATTCTGCGCCAGAATCAGGAAAAAGGGGAATATCTGCATTTTAAAGTGGCCGGTAACAATCAGATCCAGAATCTGATGGAAAATATGATTTTATCACTTTTGCAGGGGGACAGACAGAACAATCTGATCAATCAGACCACCATGGGGCTTTTGTTTATGCACTTGGTGGATTCGGCCCCCTATATCGAAATGCGCGTACCCAACCACTACGATAACATGCTGGCTATGTCCACACTGAACTATATTGAACAAAATTACCGGACAGCCACTCTGACAGAACTCAGTGAACAGCTGCACCAACCGGTACATACCCTCAGTAAAATGGTCAAGGCCCAGACGGGCTACAATTTTACGGAGCTTTTGCTGCGTAAACGGATGAATAAAGCTACGCAGCTTCTCTGCGATACGGATTTGCCTGTCAATGATGTGATCGCAGCGGTGGGATATGAGAACAACAGTTATTTTCACCGTATGTTCAAGGAACGGTACGATATGACCCCCCGGGTGTTCCGGAACTGCCACAGGCAGGACGGGACGGTGCGGCTGTAAGGCAAAAGTAAGTGCGGAGAGATACGAATTGTTTACAATTCTTAAAATATATTAAAATAATTATCGGGTATGGCACGGGATCGGAAATTGTGTTAGTATGACTTTGATATAGATATTTTAGAAAGGGGAGTTTGTTATGATTACATATGGGAAAAGATGGGCAGATACTCTGCGCCTGTCCCTGTTGGGACTGGCTTTTTTGGCCATTGTAGTATGGACCGCTGTGGGTGTACATGCTGCCACACCGAATCTGGAGACGGACAGAGCATCGGGGGTCTGCAGGTATACGGTAAGCGGCGTGGCCGAAGGCGCTCCGTTGAGCATGATTGTGAAAAATAAGGATAGCGGAAAAGAATACAAAAAGGATCTGACTGTCAAAGACGGGATTGCCGAGGGTAGTTTCTCTCTGGCTGCAGATCTTGAAAATGTGTTCGGAGTTTACTCTGTGGATTTCGTGGAAGGAGATCATCCTGTTTCCGCGGGGGAATGTGATTTTTCGATTCATCCGAAAGCCGCCGAGATCAGCGTGTCCGGCGCAGATTCTGACACAGTCCGGAGTTTTTCGGTAAAACGTTCCGGTAACGATGTTGTTGTCCCGGGAAAAGCGAAAGCCGATCTGCGGATCTGGAAGGACGGAACAGACGAGAGCAGTGCTAAAAACCAGAAGGAAATTGATATAAACGGCTCGGATTCCGGTTTTGGATGGGACAACGTGAATGTGGAATCTCTGTCTTACGGGACCTGGTACGCCAGAGCTATAGTTTATGGAAACAATGATATTGCCCATGCCGTTGGTCTTGATACAGTGAAATTTGTCCTTGCACCGACGAGCAAAAGCTTTACAACAGAGGAGGCACAGAACGGTTTTGTTGCCGATATCCAGGGAGTGGCTTCACCTCTTGGCGTTAAAGGCGTGACTTTTGAGGTATATAACAGCGCCGGGAAACTGGTCTATTCGAAAGCCGCCACTAAAAAGGAAGAGGGAAGATATACACTTACCATATCATTAAAGGATCTGAATAAGTATACACTGGATAAGTATACCGTCAAGGCGGTTCTCAATGATAATCAGGGCGGCAGTGTGACTCTTGACCAGACTGCAACGGCGGACATGAGCCTTGAAAAAGGAACTCTGAAGGCAACTCTGTCAAGCAAGCAGAAGAAGGTCGCGTTTTCATTGAAAAAGGCTTCCGCGGCCGGCAAATTCAAGGCGGTTGAGTTTAAAGTTTATAAAAAATCCAAGGGTGAGAGTACGGCAGTCACAGTCAAGGGTACCTATAAGGAGAGCAGCGACACATGGTCGGCATCTATAGCTTCATCGAAGCTGAAACAGTACAAGTCGGGAACCTATGTTGTCAAGGCAGTGGGAACCACGAACTGGAATACCCGGATTGATATCAGCACCAAAAGCTTTAAACTGGGAACCGTGGCCATGACGGTCAAGGCGAAAAAACCCAGTTATAAAAAAGGTACATTTATTCTGCAGACCAGCCCGGTTGAGGATTCCGCCGGTGTTACAAAAGTAACCATGAAGGTATCCTGTTCTTCTAATGACAGCTATACCTATACGGCCGAAAAGCAAAGTGACAACAGCTACCAGGTGACGGCGGATTTGGCGAATCACAAATATCATCTGGGCACATATAAGGTCTCTGTCGTTGTGACGATAGCCAATGGCATGACATCTACGGCGGCCAAATGTGAGTATAAATTTAAACCGGATAATTTCACCTATGTATCTGCTACCAGCAAAAAGTTCACAAAAAAGATTTATATAAAGAATCTGTCAGACGAGGGAGATGTGACCTTTGACGTATGGAGTAAAAATGGCGGTACGGACGATCTGACCACCTATGAGGCGACACGCAAAGGGAACTCGGCATCTGCGACGATCAAGATGGCAAACCTCAAACATACCGGCACCATTTATGTAAATGTCAAAGTAGGGGGTGCCCTGATTGACAGCAATGGTTTTTCTTTTAAAGCCCAGAAGTCCGATATGGTCAAAAATGGCTGGTATTATGAGAAATATGCGGGTAAGACTTATAAATTCTATTATAAAAACGGTGTGAAGCAGACGGATCTGACGAATATTCTGGGAATAAGAGAGAGCAACAGTACGAACGTAAACAAGTTTTACCTTGAGCTGAACAGGGCGGCCGGTGTTGTGACGGTATACGCTTATGATTCCCAGCGGAAATCTTACTGCATACCGGTCAAAGCCTTTACGGTATCGGTGGGAAGAAATACATCCAGCAATGCGGGGGCAGGTGCGCTGAATACGGCCAGCTCATTTACACCGCTGGGTAAATATTCAATATCATATAATGGTTCGGTGGCGAAATATTCTCTGAAACCCATGTATGAGCCGGACGGGAGTATTGTTTATGCAAGGTGGGCTTCTCATGTAGTAGGAAATGTCTACTTCCACGCCATTGCCGTGGGGCGCCAGTCCCATACCGCGTTGAACCCCGTTACTTACAATAAACTGGGGCATCCGGCATCTGCAGGTTGTATCCGTATGACGGTAGCCGATGCGAAATGGATCTATGATTATGTGTCAGTGGGCAGTGAGGTGAGGATTCTGAAAGGATCATCCGGCACTCCGGGACCCTTTGGCAAACCTAAAACGATCCGTGTATCTTCGTCCATCCATTATGACCCCACGGATCCGGCAATATCGGATTCTCAGAAAAAGAGAGATTACAGTGCGGGCAGGATTAGCGGTTATATGACTAAGAAAGGGAAAAAAGTCGGTTACTGATTAGCAGACAATGAGGATTGAGAGATGATGCGAGTGAAGAAATTTTTTCGGCAGGGCATATATGCCCTGCTTCTCGCCCTGTTCCTGGCCGGTACTTCGATACCGGCCAGAGCTTCGGAAGACATAGAAGCTGCGGAGGTATCTCCCCAGGGTCCCCTGACTTATACCAGTTTCAAGGCTTCTGCCTCCCCCAAACAGCTGGCTAAGGGAAAATTTGTTGTAGAGGTGCGTGGTCTGTCCTGCGACAGTGGCATAAAACAGGTCCGTATGCAGGTTTACAGTAAAACGGATAAAAGCAACAGCCATACCTATACGGCAGAGAAGAAATCTTCCGGCCGTTATCGTGTAGCTGTAAATATTGCCAATCATAAAATGCAGCTGGGCAAATATAAAATTAAAGTGGTGGTGACCGACAAAGATGGAGAAAAGATTGCCCTGCCGGAACTGGCTACATATGATTTTTCTCTAAACAAAGGTACCACATCGGTGAAATTGAATAAGGCAGAGAAGAAAGTTACGATGCGCCTTTCCGGTGCGTCCGTTCCCGGCGGCATCGAAAAAGTGGAATTTTATGTTCATGCAAAAAAAACCGGTGCGAAAGAATCGGATGTGTTTGCGGCAGTTTTGGATAAGAAGACGGGAGAATACACGGCTGTGACAAAAATCAGCAAGCTGTCTTCATCTTTCCCGGGCACTTATGTGGCGAGAGCCAAAGTGTATGCTGCCTGTGGTGTGACAAAATTGCTGGACGAGCAGGAATTTGTAGTATCGGGCTGCGACGGAAAGCTTTCCGTGAAGTTAGCCGATGAGGATGCCGGCACTTATCGTTTGAAAGTTTCTTCTCTGGCATCGCCCTCCGGTATCGAAAAAGTACAGTTTAAAGTATGGAGGGACTCGAAGAAAAACGCTGTGTTTTATGATGCGAAGGGGAGCGGCGATTCAAGGTCATTCACTATGAAGCTGACAGATTTCGACGGTTCTCTGGGGAAATATTCCGTACAGGCGATTGTGACTATGGGAAACGGCAAGGTTTCCACAGTGGCCAGCGATACGTTTCGCCCTGAGCTGACAGATTATCTCTATATGCTTAAACCGGAGAAAAATATTACCAGAAAGATCTGCATAAAAAATATATCCCGGAAAGGCAATATAACTTTTGCAGTATGGAGTGATAAAAACGGGAAAGATGACCTGACTTCCTACAAAGCAGTACGCAAAGGTGATACGGCAAAAATCACTTTTAAAAACAGTGCACTTAAACATGCGGGCAAAGTATACATAGCTGCTTATGTGAACGGAAAAGAGATTAAAACGATTTCCGTCAAAATTCCGGCCTCGGATCTGGAAAAAAATGGCTGGTATTATGAAAAATATAACGGAAAAGTTTACAAATTCTATTACAAAAACGGTTCCAGAGTGAAAAACCTGACAAAGATTTTGAATATTGGCAATAGCGAAGATCTTTATATTGAGGTGAATCGAAGGTGCTGTACGGTGACGGTTTTTGCCAGGGACGGTAAAAAAGACTATATTATTCCGGTGATTTCTTTTGCCTGCTCTGTGGGCAAGGCCAGTACGCCGACACCCAGGGGAACCTACTATACAGACCGCAAGCACAGGTGGAAAGTATTAATGGGGCCGTCCTACGGTCAGTATGCTACTCATGTGATGGGAGGCGTCTATTTCCATTCTGTGGCCGGCTCATCGAGAAGTGTACATAATCTTCGGGCATCCGATTATAACAGACTGGGCTCGCCGGCTTCCCATGGCTGTATCCGGCTGTGTGTGCGGGATGCCAAATGGATATATGATCATTGTGCCCTGAAAACGAAAGTTAAGATTTTTGACAGTTCGTATAAAGGTCCGCTGGGCAAGCCAAAAACAATTAAAATATCCGGCAATTACGATCCGACTGATCCGGCATTGCATTGAAAAAACAGGCAGAAGCGGCGGCTTCTGCCTGTTTTCACTCTTGGTAAAATACCAGCGTTTTTACGGACTTTGCAGCCAGTGCAAAGTCCTGGGCTGAACTATAACCTGTTTTTACGAATAAAAGGTGAACTTTATTGACAAAATATGGGGAGATTGCTAGAATGAAGCAGATATTTAGTGATTTGGAACCGTTCCGGAAATGGGGATATGGACAATTATGAGACAGAGGGAGTACTTTAAGCGGATCGTGGCTTTCGGCCTGGCAGTAATCTATATTGTGGCGATATCTGCGGTATTTGCAGCTGCATGGTACGGTTATTATGTTCCGGCCATGGAGAAGAGGCCTTATTATAGAAACGGTAATTATGTACTGATTGGAATCTATGCCCTGGTGAGCTTTCTTTTCTCGAAGATGTATGGCGGTCTCCGGGTCGGTTTTATGAAAAAAGCAGATATTATCTATTCTCTGGCGCTGGCCAGCCTCTGTGCGAACCTGTTCGGCTATCTGGAAATCACGCTGATCAATGGCTGGTTTATGTCGGCCGGGGCTATGATTGTGGTAGAAGTGGTAGATCTGGTTTTTGCGGTTCTCTGGACTCTCGTGTCCTGCTGGATCTATCTGCAGCTGTATCCGCCCAGGAAAATGCTGTTGATTTATGGCGACCGGAAGCCGGACATGTTTCTCCAGAAGGTCACGAAACGAAAAGATAAATACGAGATCTGTGGGAAAGTGCATATCAGTATGGGTGAGGAAGCAATTTTCCGGATGATGAAGGATTATGAGGCGGTGATTATATGGGATCTGCCCGCGGCGATTCGGAATCGTCTGTTGAAATATTGTTTCGCCCATTCGATCAGGACCTATGTGACACCCAAAATTTCCGATATATTGATCAAAGGATCGGAACGTATTCATCTGTTTGACACTCCTCTTTTACTGTCCAGGAATATAGGCCCCAGCGCGGAACAGGTGTTTGCCAAACGCATTATGGATATCTTTATATCCATCATCGCCATTATTATATTCTCTCCGATTATGCTGCTGTGTGCTCTCAGTATTAAACTGTATGACCACGGCCCGGTGCTGTACCGGCAGGAGCGGCTGACGATCGGCGGAAAGAGTTTTATGATCAATAAATTTCGCAGTATGCGTATGGACTCAGAGAACAGGGGTGCCCAGCTGGCTACCCTGCATGACAGCCGGATTACGCCGGTGGGCCATGTGCTGCGCGACCTGCATTTTGATGAGCTGCCGCAGCTTTTCAATGTTCTGAAAGGGGATATGTCCATTGTGGGTCCCCGTCCGGAGCGAAGGGCGATCATGCGCCAGTATGAGAAAGAGATACCGGAGTTTTATTATCGCCTGAAAGTCAAAGCGGGGTTGACCGGTTATGCTCAGGTTTATGGGAAATACAACACGGTGCCTTATGATAAACTGAAGCTGGATCTGTTTTATATCCAGAATTACTCCATTTGGCTGGATATCAAGCTGATGTTCATGACTTTCCGTATTCTGTTTCAGAAAGAGACGTCGGAAGGGATCAGTGATAACAAGACCACAGCACTGCCGACGACAGAAAAAGGAGAGCAGAAAATATGATATCCGTGGTGGTTCCGGTATTTAACGGGGAGGAAACCGTCGCCCGGGCGGTGGATTCGGCCTTGGCTCAGCAGGTGGAGCTGGAGGTGATCGTGATCAATGATTGTTCCACCGACAGGACGGCAGAGATTTTGAGAAGGTATGCCACGGACAGGCGTGTACGCTTGTTTGACAATTTGTCCAATCTCGGTGTGGCGGAGAGCAGGAACCGGGGCGTAGATGCGGCCCGGGGGGAATATGTGGCTTTTCTGGACGCGGATGACTGGTGGGAAGAAGGGAAATTAGTAGAACAGATGAATCTTCTTGCGTGTACAGGAGGCGTGATTTGTTCTACGGCCAGAAAACTGTTCTGTGAGGGGTCGGGAAAGAACGGTCAGATCATCCATGTGCCGGCGAAAGTGACCTACCACGGTCTGCTGGGGCACAACAGCATAGCCTGTTCTTCAGTGGTGATCCGCACAGATGTGGCCAGAGAATTTCCCATGGCTCATTCGGAAATCCATGAGGATTATCTGACCTGGCTGAAAATTTTAAAAAAATACAGAATATGCTACGGTGTGGACAAACCGTATTTGAATTATTCTCTGTCTACGGTGGGGAAATCCGGCAGTAAACTTCACTCGGCGAGAATGACTTTTGGAGTGTATCGGCAGGCAGGTCTGAATCTGGTGATGAGCTGTTTCTGTTTTGTGGCTTATGCGTTGCATGGTGTCTGGAATTATTACAGACC
>DPJQ01000202.1:42369-50121 GCA_003542935.1 Lachnospiraceae bacterium
TCTGGAATTATTACAGACCCTGTCGGCGGCGGCCATGATTTTTGACGTAGTTAAGCAGCTTAAAAAATAAATTATGGCAGGACAGGGTGTACCGGAAAGGGTACATCCTGTCTTTTCATATATTGAATAAAAAAAGGAAAATAAGGATGCGGTTTTGTGAGCTTAAACGCAAGGAAGTAATCAATACGTGTACCTGTGCAAGTCTGGGTTTTCCGGGAGATATTGAGATTGATGTTAAATGTGGGAAGGTGGCTGCCCTGATTGTGCCGGGTCCTGGAAAGATCTGCTCGATATTCGGCCGTGAGACAGAATATGTGATTCCCTGGGAGTGTGTCAAACAGATCGGTGAGGACATTATTCTTGTATCAATTGATGCAGAGCACTATCTCCGGAACTGTGATAAATAGAGTAAAAGCAGTTTCGGGAATACATATGCGAGAAAAAATCTCTGTATTCATTGTGTTAAATGACATTTTGTGATATACTATACAAATGCTTTTAGACAAGATGAAATGGAGGAAGGGTCATGCTGGTTCAGTTTTCAGTAACCAACTTTAAGTCAATCCGGGAGACGGCGGAGCTGTCCATGCTGGAGGCTAATATCACAGAATTTACCGACAGCCTGATACGCAATCGCCTGGACGGCGTGGGTATTTTACCTGTTGCAATGCTCTACGGAGCTAATGGCAGCGGAAAAAGTGCCGTATTGGAGGCAATGTCCCATCTGAAAGCCCTGATCGGGAGTCCGGACAGGGCAATGCCCCTGGAATTGGGGTTTGCTATGGGTGCAGCGATGGGCGAGGAGCCGACAGCCTATGACCTGGTTTTTCGTGGCGATTACAGGGAATATGAGTACCAGCTCAAAGTGCAGGGGGGCATGGTTCGGGAGGAGACTTTATATATAAGGAAACTTACGGATACTACCTATGATGTGGTTTTTGACCGCGACCCGGAAGGTGTGTATCTGGGAGAATGGTTGGAATCCCTGGACATTTCCCCTGTGACGGACACCGAACCTCTGCTTTCCTATATACTTTCTGAAGTACATACAGAGGAGTTTGACATGATCCGGTCGCTGATCGGGGATATGGTATATATGGATTGTTCCGAGCCGGATGACAAGCCGGTGACAGTGGCCTGCAGGCATGGAGCCATGCGCCGGATGCTGGTCAGGGCTCTTGCCTGTGGGGGCACCGGTATTCAGGACATATCGGAGGAAGGAGGAACTATTATTGTCAGACATGAGGCAGGGACACTGCCTCTGGAGGCGGAGGGCCACGGCGTCCGGCAGGCGGTGCGGCTCTATGCGGCGGCAGTGCAGGCTCTCACAGAGGGAAAGATATTGTTGGCTGATGATGTGAACCAAAAGCTGCATCCGAAGGTGTTCCGTTTCCTTCTGGAGCTTTTCACAAACCCTGCGGTCAACACGAAGGGCGCACAGCTCATCGGCACATCCTATGATATGCCCACCATGGCAAACCGGGTGCTGCGCCGGGATGAGATCTGGCTCTGCGACCGAAATGACAGAGGCGAGACATCCCTGTATACCCTGGCTTTGTTCCTGAAAGAGAACGGCGAGAAGGTTCGAAAGGATGAAACATACTTTAAACAGTTTCTGGAAGGCCGGTATGGCACAGATGTGGTTCAACGGCCCATGGTACAGGAGGAGAGAGCATGAAATGCCCTTATTGTTCCCAGGACAACACCCGTGTGCTGGATTCCCGGCCCGTGGATGAGAATACGGCGATCCGCAGAAGACGCCACTGCGATTCCTGTGGGAAACGCTTTACTACTTATGAAAAAGTGGAGACGATGCCTTTGATCGTAATTAAGAAGGATCAGACCAGACAGCAGTATGACCGGTCCAAACTAGAGGCCGGATTGATGCGGGCCTGCTATAAGCGGGCCATTCCGGTGGAAAAGCTGAATCAGCTGCTGGACAGCGTGGAGGGAGAGATCTATCGTAAGTCCGACAGGGAGGTACACAGTACCCAGATCGGAGAGCTGGTGCTGAAACGTTTGAAAGATCTGGATGCGGTGGCTTACGTCCGTTTTGCATCGGTGTATCGGGAATTTCGGGATGTAGATGCATTTACAGCGGAATTACAGAGTCTGATGTAACAGAAACTGTCAGAGAGGAGAATATATTATGAGAAAAATAGAGAAATCGGCAAAACTGGAGAATGTGCTCTACGATGTGCGCGGTCCCGTGGTGGAGGAGGCGGCCCGCATGGAGGAATCCGGGATCAAGATATTGAAACTGAATATCGGAAATCCGGCTCCTTTCGGTTTTACCGCACCGGACGAAGTGATCTTTGATATGCGGAATGCGGTATCCGAGTCCCAGGGGTATTCCGAGTCCCGGGGGATTTTTTCCGCCCGCAAGGCCATCATGCAGTACGCCCAGATTAAAAATATCCCTAATGTGACAATAAAAGACGTTTATACCGGAAACGGGGCCAGTGAATTAATTCAGATGTCCATGAATGCGCTGCTCAACGATGGGGACGAGATTCTGATTCCGGCTCCGGACTATCCCCTTTGGACTGCCTGCGCAAACCTGGCCGGAGGGAAAGCCGTTCACTATCTCTGTGATGAGGAAGCCGACTGGTATCCGGATCTGGAGGATATCGAAAGAAAAATCACAGACCGAACCAGGGCTATCGTTTTGATCAATCCCAATAATCCCACCGGGGCTTTGTATGAGCGGGACTTGCTGGAGCGCATTGTAGAGATTGCCAGACGCCATGAACTGATTATTTTTTCCGATGAGATGTATGATCGGTTAGTCATGGACGGCGGAAAACATATTTCCGTTGCTTCTCTGGCGCCGGATTTGTTCTGTGTGACTTTCAGCGGTCTGTCCAAATCCCATATGGTCTGTGGTTTCCGGGTGGGCTGGATGATCTTAAGCGGTAATAAAAAATCGGCAGCGGGCTATATCGAGGGCCTGAATATGCTGTCGAACATGCGCCTGTGTTCCAATGTGCCGGGGCAGTCTATTATCCAGACGGCCCTGGGCGGTTACCAGAGCGTCAATGAGTATATCGTACCCGGCGGACGGGTCTATGAACAACGGAATTTCATCTATGAGGCATTAAACGATATCCCGGGGCTTTCGGCAGTGAAACCGAAAGCGGGCTTTTATATTTTCCCGAAAATTGACGTAAAGAGGTTTAATATCACCGACGACGTTCAGTTTGCATTGGATTTTCTCAGGGAGAAACGGGTGCTGTTTGTCCAGGGAACAGGCTTTAACTGGCATGAGCCGGATCATTTCCGTATCGTATACCTGCCGCGGATCGCTGTATTAAAAGAATCTATGGAGAAAATGCGTGATTTTCTGTCGCATTATCAGCAGGCATGAGGGGGCTGTTTGCGAGATTTTACCCTGATGAATGGATTGACTCCACGTATCGGATCGACTTTGCCGGTCTGTATGCGGACGGTTACAGGGGAGTGATCTTTGATATAGACAATACACTGGTGCCCCACGGCGATCCGGCGGATGAGCGGGCTGTCCGGCTGTTTGCTTCTTTGAAGGAAATCGGTTTCGAGGCCTGTCTGCTGTCTAATAATCAGCGGGAGCGGGTGGCGTCTTTTAATGACCGAGTGGGCGTGTATTTTATTGAAAATGCACATAAGCCGTCCACAAAAAATTACAGGCGGGCCATGGAGCTGATGCACACGGATCTGTCCGACACCATATTTGTGGGCGATCAGCTTTTTACAGATATTTACGGGGCAAAACGGACAGGCATACGTGCGATCCTGGTATCCCCGATCCATCCCAGGGAGGAAATCCAGATTGTGCTGAAAAGGTATCTGGAACGAATCGTGCTGTACTTTTATAAAAGATCTTTGGGAAAAAGGGAGAGGGGAAGATGCAGATGAATCATATTATTCTGATCGGTTTCATGGGTGCGGGGAAAACCTCGCTGGGGCGGAGGCTGGCCCGGGCCCGACATTTGACATTTACCGACACGGATGATCGTATTGTGGCCAAAATGGGGATGCCCGTTACGGCTATATTTGACCGATATGGTGAAGAATATTTTCGTGGGCTGGAGACCAAAGTGCTTCAGGAGCTCCTGGGTGAAAAAAAGCGCTGTGTGATCTCTGTGGGCGGAGGATTGCCGATGCGCGGAGAGAATCAGCCTTATCTGAAAAAGCTGGGCCGGGTCATTTATTTGCGGGCTAAGGTGGAGACGCTCATGGGACGTCTCGGCCGGGATAATTCCCGTCCGATGCTTCGCGGCGGTGATTTGAGAACCAGGATCGAAGAATTGATGGCTAAGAGGCAGGATACTTATGAAAAAGTAGCGGATTTGATCATTGATACCGATGGGAAAAGTTTTGAGAGGCTGATTTTGGAAATCTCTGAAAAAATAAGTTGAAAAAGTGCGCCTTGTATTATAGAATAGAATTTAACTAAGCAACTTCAAGGTTTAAGGAGGACTGGCAGTATGATTTCAGCAGGTGATTTTAGAAACGGTGTTACACTGGAAATAGATGGCAATGTTGTTCAGATTCTTGAATTCCAGCATGTAAAACCGGGTAAAGGAGCTGCTTTCGTAAGAACGAAATTGAAAAATATCATTAACGGTGGCGTGGTGGAGAAGACATTCCGTCCTACGGAGAAATTTCCACAGGCCCATATTGACAGGCAGGACATGCAGTATCTGTACGCGGATGACGATCTGTTTTACTTCATGAATATGGAAACTTATGATCAGATCGCAATCAGCAGGGATACGGTTGGTGATACTTTGAAATTTGTCAAGGAAAACGAGATGTGTAAGGTATGTTCCTACAAGGGGAATGTATTTATGGTGGAGGCTCCGTTGTTTGTGGAGCTGGAGATCACGGAGACAGAGCCGGGCTTCAAGGGCGATACGGCTCAGGGCGCCAGCAAGCCTGCCACTGTGGAGACCGGTGCGCAGGTGAATGTGCCTCTGTTTGTCAGCCAGGGAGACAAGATCAAAATCGACACAAGAACGGGTGAATATCTGTCCCGCGTATAAGCATGTCAGACCCGTCCGGACAGGAGTTTGGGCGGGTTTTCTCTTCTCTTTTATGTATTCGTTTGTAGCTGTTCAGTACCTTCACAGTTACATTCGTTTTTCATTTCCAGACCGCCTTTTCAGCGGAAATTTCCATGAATGAGTGATTTTTGGCAGCAGCCTCTTCGTTTGGACGTTACGTATAACGTTAATATAATTATAGAAAGGATGTAACTGAAAAACAAATTGGACAGTTACGAAAGGACAAACGTATGGAGTATACGGTATTTAAACTCCGTCTGCAGGAGATTTTGCAGAAGAAGGCAGAGGAGGGGGCGGTTGTGGAAGTCCGCAATATCCCCAAAAATAACGGCATCTGCCGGGAAGGGCTGTTGATCCGTGAGCCGGACAGTTCCATAACGCCCACAATCTATCTTGAACAGATCTATGACGCCTGGTGCAGGGAGCCGGTGCCCCTGGGGGAACTGGCAGACCGGATACTGGAGATCTATCGCAGGGAGCGGAAAACCCTGCCGGAGGATGTATCTTTTTTTACGGATTTTTTTAAAGCCAGAAGACATATCTATCTGCGGCTGGTACATCTCGAAAAAAACAGGAGACAGTTGGAACAAATGCCCCACAGGAAAATTCTTGATCTGGCGATAGTCTGCTACTACAGGATGGAAGGCGGGGAACTGGGAGATGCGACGATCTCTGTTATGGAGGAACACAGGAAACTGTGGAAAATCAGTGAAGAACGGCTTTTTGCCGTTGCCCGGGCAAATACTCTGCGGGATCAGAAGATCTGTTTTCTGGATATGGATCAGATGATTCGGGAATTTGCCGGCGACAGGGATGTGCCGGAGAGTATTTTCCCCCGGGAAGACGTAGTTCCTATGTACGTCCTGACGAACCGTGACAAAATCTTCGGCGCTTTTTGCATATTCTATCCTCATGTCCAGCAACATATCTCTGACTACTTGAATGCTTCCTATTATGTACTCCCCAGCAGCATTCATGAAGTCATCCTTGTACCCGATTCCGGGCAGATTTCCGGTTTTGAACTGCAGAATATGGTGGCGGAAATCAATCGTTCTCAAGTAGATCCCATGGAGATTCTGTCAGATAATATCTACTATTATGACAGGGAGAAAGGCACTCTGGTACTTTTTGAGGAATGAAAAGAGGCAGAAAATTTTGTGAAAGGATATTGGCAGAATTATCAAAAGCCTGAGCACAGACCGTGAAAAATTTGGCATTTTCTGCCGATGTATCTGGCTTTACAAAGTCAATGGAATATGATATCATAGTTGGGTCAGGTTCTCTATCTGACCCTATGCATCTGTAGCTCAGGGGATAGAGCAGTGGTTTCCGGTACCATGTGTCGGGGGTTCGAATCCCTCCAGATGTGTTTTCTAAAGATAAACGGGAGGTTGGGACGATGAATATCGATGATATCAGAGAATGGATTTCCGATAACCTCAGATATATCATATTGGGTGTTGGTATATTATTTGTTGTGTTACTGATTTTTTTGGGTGTGCGTCTTCTGGGAGGCGGCAAGAAAAAGGATGCTTCGCCGGGAGGCGCTTCTTCTTCGGCGGCCACATCGCAGACACCGGAAGGTTCCGGGGGCGAGGGCAGTCAGATAGCGCCGCAGGGTGAAGGGACAGCCGCAATCGCGGTAAGCAATGACGCGGCTCTGGTTACATTGATCCAGAATTATTATCAGGCTTTGTCTACACAGAACGTGGATGCGATCCGCGGTATGGTGGATCAGCTGACTGCCGATGATGAAGCGTCTATTATGGCAGCTACAGATATAGAGAGTTACTCGGATGTGGCGGCATATACAAAGCCCGGCCCAACGGAAGGTACCTGGGTTGTTTATGCGAGATACAATTACAAATACAAGAATTATAGTACGATACTTCCGGGGCTGAGTCGGCTTTATGTATGTACGAATGCCGACGGCTCATACTATATTTCCAATGGTACGATGGAGGAGTCTGCAAAAGATTACATATCGAATCAGATTGAGGAAAGCGATGTCAAGGCATTGGTACAGGAAGTTTCGGCAGCGGCAGATGCAGCTTTGGCAGCCGATCAGAACCTGAGTAATTATATTAACAATAAAGGACAGGTGGTTTCGGATGCCCTGCATGCGGCAGTCGGTACAGAACTTACGATTGCTACAAAATGTAATGTACGCGCGGCTGCGGATGTGACTTCTGCCAAGTTAGGAACGCTGGCGGAAGGAACCAAAGTTGTCAAGCAGGGTGCGGACGGTGATTGGATACAGATTGAGTATGAAGGCCAGACGGGTTATGTGAGATATGATCTATTTCAATAAGCAGTAAACAAATACTCCATATGCGGCATTGTATGATGCCGCATATGGTTTTTTATATATTAGGACTTTATCATAAAAAGCATGGGAGGCGGAGATTTGGCAGAATTGCTGCGTATTAATAAATTGCTGAGCGATGCGGGGGTATGCTCCCGCAGGGAGGCGGATCGGTGGATAGCCGATGGCAGAGTGACGGTGGATGGCCAGATTGCCGGAATGGGGATGCGGATCCTGCGGGACGCGGATATACGGGTAGACGGTCGGCCGATTCACCGGGAAGAGCGGAAAGTGCTGCTGATGCTTAACAAACCCAGGGGGATCATATGCACGGCCAGACGGGGAGAGAAAAACAGTGTGGTGCGTTTCGTAAAATATCCGATCCGGGTTTATCCGGTGGGC
>DPJQ01000202.1:50391-51813 GCA_003542935.1 Lachnospiraceae bacterium
CGGGTTTATCCGGTGGGGCGTCTGGATAAAGATTCGGAAGGGCTTCTTCTGCTGACAAATCAGGGAGAGCTGGTTAACCGGATCATGCGTGCCGGAAATTTTCATGAAAAAGAATATGAAGTGACTGTGGATCGGGAGGTGACGCAGGAGTTTATAAAAGCCATGGGGGCAGGCGTCCCCGTGTTGGATACGGTGACACGCTCCTGTGAGGTAAGAGCGACGGGTTCCCATACTTTTCGAATTGTTTTGACCCAGGGACTGAATCGGCAGGTACGCCGGATGTGCGAATACTTTGGCTATGAAGTGAGGAAACTGAAAAGAGTGAGAATTATGAATCTGACGCTGGATGATTTGCCTGTGGGGAAATACAGGGAGGTATCGGGGAAGGAGATGGAGGAGCTTACAAAGCTTTTATCAGGATCTTCATCTCTGTCCTGGAAGGAGAGACATGGATAAAATAGAGCGTATGAAAGAACTGGCGGTTCTGTTGCGGGATGCTTCCAGAGCCTATTATCAGGAAGACCGGGAGGTCATGAGCAATTTCGAGTACGACCGGTACTATGACGAGCTGGAGGAGCTGGAGAGAGATACAGGGGTGGTATTGGCCGGAAGCCCGACAGTGAGCGTGGGATACGAGGCTGTGGATGAGCTGCCGAAAGTGACCCATGAGAGTCCGATGCTGTCCCTTGATAAAACGAAAGACAGGGAAGCTTTAAAAAGTTTCGTGGGCAATCAGCCCACGCTGTTGTCCTGGAAATTAGACGGATTGACCATTGTACTGACTTACCGGGAGGGCCGTCTGGCTCAGGCAGTGACCAGGGGGAATGGTATTGTGGGCGAGGATATCACCGGCAATGCCAGGGTATTTTGCAATATTCCGCTGCAGATCCCCCATACCGGGGAGCTGACTCTGCGGGGAGAGGCCCTGATTACCTATATGGATTTTGAACGGATTAACAGCGAGATCGCGGATGTGGGGGCCCGTTATAAAAATCCCAGGAATCTCTGCAGCGGCTCTGTACGGCAGTTGAATAATGAGATTACAGCGAAACGAAATGTGCATTTTTTTGCTTTTCGGCTGGTACATGCCGAGGGTGTGGATTTTGAGAATTCCCACGCCAGGGAGATGGAATGGCTGAAGGGCCAGGGCTTTGATATTGTGGAATACCGAATGGTGACGGCGGATACTCTTGATGAGGTTGTGGATGATTTTGCCGCAAAGGTGGAGGACAATGATTTTCCCTCCGACGGGCTGGTGGCGCTGTACGATGATATTGCCTACGGGGAATCCCTGGGCAGCACTGCTAAATTTCCGAGGAATTCCTTTGCTTTTAAGTGGGCTGATGAGATACGGGAGACGACGATCACGGAGGTGGAGTGGAGCCCGTCGAGAACCGGACTGATCAATCCGGTGGCGATCTT
>DPJQ01000202.1:52138-52292 GCA_003542935.1 Lachnospiraceae bacterium
ACTGATCAATCCGGTGGCGATCTTCGAGCCTGTGGAGCTGGAAGGTACCACAGTAAGCAGGGCCAGCCTTCACAATATCAGCATTATGCGGGGGCTAAAGCTGGGTATCGGGGATAAAGTGCAGGTATATAAGGCCAACATGATTATCCCCCAG
>DPJQ01000202.1:52598-52802 GCA_003542935.1 Lachnospiraceae bacterium
AAGGCCAACATGATTATCCCCCAGATCGCTGAAAATCTCACCAGGAGCGGTTTGATGGATATTCCCTGCCGCTGTCCGGCATGTGGGGGGAGTACCGAGATACGCAGTGCCAACGATGTGGAAGCACTCTACTGTGTGAATCCGGCCTGTCCGGCCAAAGCGATTAAATCCTTTGATCTGTTTGTCAGCCGGGATGCCATGAAT
>DPJQ01000114.1 GCA_003542935.1 Lachnospiraceae bacterium
GGAGCAGGTGGAGGTCCACGGCATTTCCCATATCACCGGCGGCGGATTCTATGAGAATGTGCCCCGTATGTTGAAAGACGGTGTCCGCGCGGTCATTGAGAAAGACAGTTATCCGATCCCTCCGATTTTTCCGCTGATGGCGGCAAAGGGCCGGATCGAAGAGAAGATGATGTACAACACCTATAATATGGGTATCGGCATGGTGATGGCCGTGGCTTCCGGCGATGTGGAGAAAACCATGGAGGCTGTCCGCGGGGCAGGGGAGACGCCTTATGTGATCGGCCGTATCGAGGCCGGAGATAAAGGGGTGGTACTGTGCTGAAAATTGTAGTACTGGTGTCCGGCGGCGGTACAAACCTGCAGGCGATTCTGGATGCCATTGATGACGGGAAAATCACGGATACCCGGGTGGAGGCAGTGATCAGTAATAATTCCGGCGCATATGCCCTGGAGCGGGCCGCAAAGAGGGGGATTCCCACGGAGACTGTGACCAGAAAGGCCATTTCCGACAGGGATGCTTATGACCGGGCGCTTCTTGCGGCTGTGCAGCGCTACAGCCCCGATCTGGTGGTGCTGGCTGGCTGCCTGGTGGTGATACCGGAAATTATGGTAGACGCATTTCCGAACCGGATCATCAATATCCATCCGGCGTTGATTCCTGCTTTCTGCGGCACGGGTTATTACGGCCTGAAGGTGCACGAGGGCGTGCTGGCCCGGGGCGTGAAAGTGACGGGAGCTACGGTGCATTTTGTGGATAAGGGAACGGATACCGGCCCCATCATTTTGCAGAAGGCAGTGGCGGTGCAGGAGGGGGATACCCCTGAGATTTTGCAGCGCAGGGTCATGGAACAGGCAGAGTGGGAGATTATGCCCAGGGCCATCGATTTGATTGCCAGAGGGAAGGTTACGGTTGCAGATGGTTTGGCCCATATCAGAGAGTGATAACTGTCCGGGGTAAATATGGAGGAAAATACACTATGAAAATATTAATCGTTGGAAGCGGCGGCAGAGAACATGCTATTGCCTGGAAAATAGTCCAGAGCCCGAAGGTGGACAAGATTTACTGTGCCCCCGGCAATGCGGGGATCGCCGAGTATGCTGAGTGTGTGAATATTGGGGCCATGGAGTTTGACCGGCTGGTGGATTTTGCCAGAGAAAAAGAGATCGACCTGACTGTGATCGGCATGGACGATCCTCTGGTGGGCGGTGTGGTAGATGCTTTTGAGGCAGCCGGCCTTAGGGTATTCGGCCCCAGGAAGAACGCGGCCATTTTGGAGGGCTCCAAGGCGTTTTCAAAAGATCTGATGAAAAAATATCATATCCCCACGGCGGCTTACGAGACCTTCGACGATCCACAGAAAGCGCTGGCGTATCTGGAGACGGCAAAAATGCCCATCGTTCTGAAGGCCGACGGCCTGGCTCTTGGCAAGGGTGTGTTAATCTGTAATACCCTGGAGGAAGCCAGGGAGGGTGTGAAGACCATCATGGAGGAGAAGAAGTTCGGTGCGGCCGGAAGCCGGATGGTTGTAGAGGAATTCATGACGGGCCGGGAGGTATCCGTCCTTTCCTATGTGGACGGAAAAACCATCAAACCCATGACCTCTGCCCAGGATCATAAGCGGGCCGGGGACGGCGATACGGGGCTGAATACCGGTGGCATGGGAACTTTTTCGCCCAGTCCTTTCTACACAGAGAAAGTGGATGAATTCTGCAGAAAATATATTTTCCAACCAACCGTGGACGCTATGGCTGCCGAGGGAAGGCCTTTCAAGGGGATCATTTTCTTTGGTCTGATGCTGACGGAGGACGGCCCGAAGGTGCTGGAGTATAATGCCCGTTTCGGCGATCCCGAGGCCCAGGTGGTGCTGCCGCGAATGAAAAATGATATTGTGGATGTGTTCGAGGCGTGTATCGACGGGACGCTGGATCAGATAGACCTTCAGTTTGAGGACAACGCCTGCGTCTGTGTGGTGCTGGCTTCTGACGGTTATCCTGTTTCTTATAAGAAGGGATTCCCCATCAAAGGACTGGAAACCGTCAAGGAGCATGACGGCTACTATTGTTTCCACGCCGGGAGCGCCTTCAAGGACGGTCAGATCGTAACGGGCGGCGGCCGTGTGCTGGGAATTTCCGCTCTGGGCAGTGATCTCGTGGAAGCCCGCGCCAACGCCTATAAGGCGGTAGAGTGGGTGGATTTTGAGAATAAATATTACCGTCACGACATCGGGAAGGCTATAGATGAGGCGTAAATGCCGATAACGGTTGCTGATATTCCGCAGAGAAACAGGGTAAGCGCCCGGAGAAAAGGAGATGTTGTTATGGGGAAAACTGTATATAAGTCCGATTATTTTAAATGCACATTATCTACGACCAAGAGATTTAACGAGCAGCTTCAGCAGGCTTTGGACAAGAATGCCGTGGACGGCTGGAAGCTGCATTCCTGGCGGATGTTTCCCATGGGCGAGGCCTGTGTACTTGTTTTTTACAGGGAAGAAGAATGACGGGGGACCTGATTTTTCCATGGGGCAGAAGGCTGGATCCAGATTACGTTAATAAAATAACGAGGGAATCGGCTTGACTACGAACCTTTTTATGGTAAAATATAGCTATCTTATTATGTAAGACGAGATTTTGCGCCCTTTTTTGCAAAATCGGACAATACTTTACAGGAGGAATTTTTAATGGCTAGAAAGTGGGTATACTTATTTAGCGAAGGAAATGCCAACATGCGTGAGCTCCTTGGTGGAAAAGGTGCGAACCTGGCAGAGATGACGACTCTGGGACTTCCGGTGCCTCAGGGCTTCACGATTACAACGGAAGCCTGCACACAGTACTATGAGGACGGCAGAGAGATTAATGAGGAAATCCAGGGACAGATCAACGAGTACATCGTGAAGATGGAAGAGATCACTGGTAAGAAATTTGGCGACAGCGAGAATCCGCTTCTTGTATCGGTTCGTTCCGGTGCGAGGGCTTCTATGCCGGGTATGATGGATACTATCCTCAACCTCGGTTTAAATGAAACCGTTGTGAATGTAATCGCTGAGAAGTCAGGTAATCCCCGTTGGGCATGGGACTGC
>DPJQ01000180.1:0-15444 GCA_003542935.1 Lachnospiraceae bacterium
CACGTCCACGCTGCCGCTGTGGACCAGCAGGGCGTCCTCCCGCTCCCAGCCGTACCGCGCCAGATAGTCCTCCGCCGTCTGCTGGGTCTGGCCGTCCTGGAAGGTGACGGCATAGTCGTACAGGGTGATCTCATCAAACTGGTCGTCCGCCACGTGGGCAATGGAATCCCGAATGCCGAACCCGGTACACAGCAGGGCGGTGCATCCGCCGATTCCCAGCACCATCATAATGAGACGGCTGCGGTAGCGCAGTACGTTCCGCACGGAGACCTTATGCAGAAAGCTCAGATGCCGCCACAGAGGGGTAATGTACTCCAGGAACACCCGCCGACCCGCCTTTGGCGTTTTGGGCCGGATCAGATCCGAGGCCTGCCGTTTCAGCTCCATCCGGCAGGACAGCCATGTGGCCCCCATGGAGCACAGCAGCGCCGCGGCAAAGGACACTGCCGCCAGCTCCGGCAGCATCGCATGCTCCAGCGGGGCAAAGCCATAGATCATCCCATAGATTTCCCAGATCACCCACGGCAGACCCGCCACGCCCATGCCGTATCCCAGGGCGCTGCCCACCAGAGCGGCGGAACCGGAATAGAACAGATACTTGCTCATGATCTGCCCGTTCGAATAGCCCAGCGCCTTCAGTACGCCGATCTGGGTCCGCTGCTCGTCCACCATGCGCTTCATGGTGGTCATGCACACCAGGGCCGCCACCAGGAAGAAAAATACGGGAAAAACCCGGGCAATAGCCGACACCTTCTCCGAGTTGTTGTCAAAGCTGACATAGGAAGGATTGGTATTTCTGTCCAGCACATACCATTCCCCCGGTTCCAGTTCCTCTACTTCCCGTCTGGCATCGGCGATCTCGGCCTCGGCGTCGGCAAATTCCTGCTCGGCCTCCGCTTCGGCATCCTCATACTCCCCGAGGCCGTCCTCATACTCTGCCCGGGCATCCTTGAGTTTCTGCTCATTTTCCTCAAGTTCCGTCAGGCCGTCCTCATATTCCTTTTTATGTTTGTCAAAAGCTGCTTTTCCGGTCCGGTACTGCCGCAGGCCCTTCTCATAGTCCGCTATTCCCTTTTTCATAGCCGGATAGTTTTTATCCCACCGGGCAATCTGCTCGCGGGCCTCTTTAATCTGGGGTTCTGCGTTTTCTATCTTTTTCCCCGCCTCATCCAGTTTCTTTTTGTTCTTATTATATTCTTTCTCACCGGCATCCAGCTGTTTTTCTGACACATCCAGCTCTGCCTTCGCATCAGCGAGAGCCTTCTCCTGGGCTTCCAGCTCTGCCTTCCCTGCCTCATACCGGCTCTTCGCGCCCTCCAGTGCCTGACGGGCCTCCGCCAAAGCCGTTTTTCCCTGCTCATAAGCGACCTTCCCCGCCTGATAGCCTGACAGGAGCTGCCGCATCTCATCCGTCACCGGTTGCCCTGCTTCAATGGCCGCTGCCACCGCCTGGGCGTCCTTTTCTATGGCATCAAGGGAAGCCTTATGTTCCGCCAAAACCTTCTCCCGGGCCGCCAGCTCCTGCTCACCCTGGCTGATCTGCTCCCCGGCTGCAGCAAGCTCCTGACGGGCCTTTTCGATCTGAGGATCCGCCTGGGCTTTGGCCGCCTCGTATTCCGTCCGGCCCTTCGCCAGCTTCTCTCTGCCCTCGTCCAGCGTCTTTTTCGCCCCGGCGAGCTCCCTGACGCCCTTCTCCCAGGCTTTCTTCTGCTCATCAAAGGTTTCCACTGCTTTTCTTGCTTCCTCTATCTTCCCCTCATTTTCTTTTATGGTCTTTCTGGCTTTATCCACCTGGGATTTATTTTTATCCAGCTCTTTTCCCGCATCGGAAAGCTGCTTTTCGGCCTTGTCTAACTCCCGTTTTCCGTCCGCCAGTTCTTCCTTCCCGTCCGCCAGCTCTTTCTCACCGTCGCGGATCTTTTTCTCCGCGTCGGTGAGTTCCTGTTTCGCGTCAAAAAGCTCCTGCTCGGCGTCGGCGCGCTTTTCGCGGTACTCGTCCTCCGCCTCCCGGATCTCATCCATAGCCTCGTCATAGATCTCCTGGTCGCGGACCTGCGCCCGCTCCCGTCCCAGCGCCTCCAGCGCTTCTGCCTGCCCGTCCACAGCCTCCTGATAAGCGCCGCCGAAAGTATCAAGCGGCGTACAACCTTCAAGGCTTATATGAAAATCCGTAAAAATATCCGTATCGATCTCCGAGCGGTCCACATAGAAAAAGAGGGCCACCGTGCCGCTGCCCACGGAGGTAGATACCTGCTCCGCGGCCATATAGAGGGGACTGGAAGCCAGCCCCACCACCACAAGCTCCCTCTCCCGGAAAAGCTCATCGTCATCCTCCTCCGGTTCCAAACGCACGGTATCCCCGATCTTCAGGCCGGCGCCGGCGCTAAAGGCACTGCCGGAGATCGCCGCGCACTCTCCGGCTTTTTCGGGAAACCGTCCCTCCTTCAACGCGGGACGGTTGACGGCCTCATCCCCTTCGGCAAAAAAATCCAGCACATGGAGGCGGGCCGTCACCTGTTCGCCGTCCTCCGTCTGCACCGGCAGATCCTTCTGGTAGGAGGGGGTCACACGCTCCACGTCCGCCATCTGTTCCACCGCCGCCCGGTCGGCCTCTGTGAGTCCCTTTGTAGACTTCACATTCAGGTCAAACAGGCGTTCCTCGTCATAATATGTATCCACCGACTGTTTCATATCCGGCGCCGTACACAAAAGCCCCACCAGAAAACCCACGCCGAGGCCCGTGATGGCAAATATGGCAATGAATCGGCCGAAGCTCTCCCGGATGGTACGCAGCACCATAAGCCAATAATTTTTCTTCATATTTCTACCACTCAATCTCATCCGCCGGAACGGGGGCGGGATTCATCCTCATCTCCTGTACGCTGCCGTTCTTGATCCGTATCACCCGGTCGGCCATGGGACAGATCGCCTGGTTGTGGGTGATCACAAAGACGGTCTTGCCCATGGTCTTGCAGGTGTCATAGAGCAGCTGTAAGATCTGCTTGCCCGTGTTGTAATCCAGAGCCCCCGTGGGCTCATCGCAGAGCAGCAGCTTGGGATTTTTGGCGATGGCCCTGGCTATGGACACCCGCTGCTGCTCGCCGCCGGAGAGCTGAGCCGGGAAATTGGCCATCCTCTCCGCCAGCCCCACCCGGGCCAGCACCTCCCCTGCCGGCAGCGGTTTCCTGCAGATCTCCGATGCCAGTTCCACATTCTCCAGCGCCGTCAGATTCTGCACCAGATTATAAAACTGAAAGACAAAACCCACATCCAGCCGGCGGTAGCGGGTCAGCTCCTTCTCACCGTAACCGCTGATATCCCTGCCGTCCAAAAGGATATGGCCCTCGTCGCAGCTGTCCATACCCCCAAGGATATTGAGCACCGTGGTCTTCCCCGCGCCGCTGGGGCCCACAATCACCACGAATTCCCCCCGTTCCGCCTCAAAATTCACATGGTCGGCGGCGGCAATCCTGTGGTCGCCGTTTTTATAATATTTGCATACATTTTGAAACTCTATAAAAGCCATGGATGCCTCCCTGTCTGCACTTATAGCTGTCCTCCAGAGCGTATTTGAAAAGCATATTCTTTTTTATTGTAAGCAAACAGGCGCAAAATGTAAAGAGCAGGGCCCGCTATTTTTATGAAAGAAAAAAGCAGGTATGTCCCGCCTCCCGGCAAAGCTGACAGAACAACAGCCCTGCGCATACCCCGACGGCCGCCCACACAACCACATATAATCCCACACTCAAAACCCCGATGCGCCCATAAACCCCTTTCGCCATTCCGGCCGCCTCCAAAGCCTCATTCTCCCGCTGCCATCCGGCCCGGCCGTAACGGATCCGCAGATGCAGCAGAGATACCGCCGCCAAAAAACAAACGAGGGACAGTACGGCCATATAACCATTCTCCATCCCCCGTTGACGCCAGGAAATCATCGATTCCTCATCCGTATTCTCCGCCGAAGCTCCCAGGCTGGCCAGTGCCTCACTGACAGCCTCCTGGGTTCCCGCGTTGGTGATACGCACCAGCAGACGGCTGGGCGTAGGGGTCTCGCCACGGCTCAGCAGAAGCTGTTTGGCCCGCTCAACATCCATGTAAGCTTCCGGCGTCTCGCCCTCCAGGCAGATCCCGCAGATGCGGGCCGGAAACTGTGCACCATTGTCTGTCTCTTCCTCTTCTTCATCACCCGAACCGCCGCTTCGCAGCCAGACTGCCGACTGCCGCCAGTCCGGCAGGGCATCCGCTGCCACCGTCTTGCCCGTCGCATCCTGAAAAGCCATCCACGCCGCCCGGTTGATCACCAGATAGGAGGCCGTGTCTCCCCCGGAAAAGAGTTCCCCGTCCAGCATATTTTTCTGCAGGTACTCTCCCCTCACCCCGTACACGGTGATCTCCTGGGTACAGGCGCCCACGGCCAGTTCCAGGGGGATCTCGTAGACGGGCGTTACATCGATCACACCCTCAACGGCACAGATCGCAGCCAGATCCTCCTCCGAAAATTCTTCCACGGATACCTGCAATTCCCAGGGCTGGCTTTTCTCTTTCTCCAGGGCCATCGTCCGCCCTCCCGCCAGGGTAACGCCCAGGGCGCTTCCCAGCAGAAACAGCCCGGCTGACAGCCCAAACCTGCCTCTGCCCTTCCAGGCCATTGCCAACGCGTCATACCACCTCATGATATCTCCTTCTCGCAAACAGTGCCGCCGCGACCAAAAGCAGCAGGCCCCCTGCCACGGCCACGGAGATCCACCACTGTCCCGCCGTCTTTTCTTCTTTCTGTTGTGCGGGCACGGACTGGATCACCGGCTTTTCGATCTCCGTTTTAAAATCAAAAGTCTGAGTGTACTCTTTTCCTGCGGCATCCTCATATCGCAGGGTAACGGTTCCCGCGGTACTCCCGTAAAGCTCTTCCCCGGAGAGGGTATCCACAAACACATTCATGTCGGCGGTCTGGGCCGTACCGGCTTCCATGTTGCCCACAAACCCCACAGTTCCGGGCACAAGCCCGTCGCCTTCCAGCTCACAGCGCACATTATAGACCGTACTCCTGCCCAGATTCATAAACTGAAAACTCAAGGGCAGGGTATCGCCGGCATGTACCTGGGCCTGGATCGCGGGCATGGTCATCTCCACCATCAGGGGCTGGCGAACCGTGACGGAAAACACTCCCTCAGAGGTCAGCGTTTCGGCTTTTTCATTGTCATAGCTCATAGCCAGCCGGATATCATACTTCCCCTCCGGCGTATCCGCCCCGGCCTGATAGCGCAGGGTCAGTTCGGCAGTCTTTCCCTTACCGATACTTTCAATATAAGTCGTGTTGGTTTCATTCAAAAGGGTCAGGCCCGGCGTTTCGCAGCTGGCCGTGACCACCATATTCTGGACGGATTTTTTGGTACTGGTGTTTTTCAGCGTCACCTGAACGGAAAATTCGCTGCCCGCCTGGGCTTCCCCGTCCACGCCGCCTTTCACCTGCACCTTTTCCACCAGCATGACGGGCTGGGACGTGGGTTTTTCCTCGGCAGGCTCACCTCCTCCGCCGGATCCGCCAGAATCGTCAGCCGGTTCGTCCGATGCTTTGGACGCCGGACTTCCCTTGATGGTGACATATGTGGTAAAGCTCTGTTCCACGTGATTCCCTTCTGTATCCTTCGCCTTGATCTGAATTCCCACCGGATATACGCCGTCGGTACGCCCGGAAGCCAGTTTCAGGTCAAAGCGGACATAATAGGCTTTTACAGTACTCTCACCGTCGTCCACTTCCTCCTCCGTCAACCGGACATCTTTCTCATAATTTCGATAGACAAAGGGACATCCCGAGGGATCGCCCAGCTCAAGGCTGGCAGTGAGACGCCCGTCCTTTAATTCTCCGTCGGCCAAAAGAGGCAGCACCAATGTAGCTTTACCGTCCTCCACCACCGGCGTGTAGCCTTTTCGGTAGGTCTTTGCCATACCGTCATAGAGATGCCGGTTATCGATCTTCAATGTGACTGCAGAGAAATTTTCCATGTCGCCGTCATCACTTCCTGTCCCGTCCGAATCCGACGGGACGGTGCTTCCGGACCGGGCTGTGTCTTTCTGGTCAGAACCGCCGCTGCCGTCCGTCGTTTTTGCATTGTCCGGATCCTTCCCGTTGGCCGGCTCCGCCGCTGCCCTGCCCGCAGATGACCCGGCTGCCTCTTTGCCGATGGGCATTCCTGCGGAATCGGCATCCTTTCCGCCACCCGCGCCTTGTTTTCCGGAAGGGTCCGTTTTCGCACTCTCTGTACCGGCATGATCAGAGGAGTTGCCTGCTGTTCCACCCTGATCCGACGGTTCCGCCGCCATGACGGCTCTCTGACCTGGAATAATCCCTTCCTCTATCGGCGCCGCCATGCCGATTACCGCCGCCAAAACAAGAATTCCTATTCTTTTTGTCATCTCTGTCCACCTCTTCTACTGTCGGCCTTTGTTTCCTCATATTCTTGCAGCACCAGCTTTCGCGCCTCCATGACAAGTTCCCGCTGCTTCTCCGTCACCATGGGCGGTCTGGCATGACGCACGCCGGTCAGGCCCAAACGCTCAAACACCTGGTTCGCCGCACGTCTGCGTTCCCTCCGCCCCACGCCCCGGCCGGCCAGCAGTATGGCCGCGTTGTCAAGGAGATCCAATTCGGAGATGAGCGCACCTGCTGTCTGCCCTTCTTCTTTGCCCTGTCCGCTGTCATATCCTCCGCCGGTTCCTTCTCCGTCCGATCCCGGCAGCAGCTTCCTCTCCCCTTGATCCTCCCGGATCATGGTCATGACTCCCGCGTCCATCTCACAGACCGTATCGCAGAGCTGGTCGATATCGGCCTGGTTGTGGCTGGCCAGAAGGATCGTCTTCCCCTCCGCCTTCAGCTCCAGAAGCAGCCGGCGCATATTTCCCGCCACCGCTTTATCCAGCCCGTTGAAGGGCTCGTCAAGAATCAGGATCTGCGGATCCTCCATGATTGCCTGGGCGATGCCCAGACGCTGGCGCATACCCAGGGAATATTTACCCACGGGCTTTTTCATCTCCGGGTCAAGCCCCACCCGGCGGATACTCTCTTTGATCTCCGCCAGACGGATCTTTTTCCGCAGATCGGCCAGAAGCTGCAGATTCTTCACGCCGGTGCGGTTCGGCAAAAAGCCCGGCGTCTCGATAATGATTCCCAGGTTATCGGGAAAATCCATATCCCGGCCCACCCGGCGCCCCTCCACCAGGATACTGCCGCTGTCGGGATGCAGAAATCCCACGATGCACTTCATCAGCACCGTCTTGCCGCTGCCGTTGTTTCCCACGATCCCGTGAATCTTTCCCCGGGCAAAACTGCGGGTCACACTCTTAAGCACCTGTTCCTCCCCGAAGGATTTGCTCACATGGTCTACCACAATGCAGTATTCCGCTCTCTCATTTCCTGTGTCACTCATCTATCTCAAATCTCCCCAAAAAATATTTGTAACTGTTCAGTATCCAATGTCATTTACTTAAGCCCGGACGCTGGCGTATGTCTTTCCGTTTATGGGGAAAGTATAAAGGAAACGCTATGTTGGAGTCATCAAAGAAATGTAAAAGAAATGTAAAAAAGATCACAGTAACTGATTGTTTTCAATTCCTTACTTACATTTCCGTACCCGTAAAGGAGAAATTATAATTCTGCATGATCCGCCACGCCGCGATTCCCAGAAAGGCCAGCAGCACCCCCAGCACTATCCCGGTCTGGGACAGCGTGGGCAGAAGATCATGGCCGAAATTGTGCATGGCATAGGTGGCATGGTTCAAAGGCGACAGCCAGCCCACCGCCACGTTGGCCTTATATTTCTCTACCTCCGACAGTTTGAAAAGCTTCATGAATGTGTTGGGATCCAGCAGGATTCCGTATATGGTAAAGATAAAGGCGCTGACCACCCCGGCGGCCTGCCCTTTATACAGGGAGAATACCAGCATCAGAAACACCAGCACCAGTGCATACAGGAGCATCAGCAGGAAAATGACAGCCGCACACCGGTAGGGTGTGGTAGCCTCCATCACCTTCAGGGATGCGGGCAGTACCACATTGGAGCCCTGGTAGCCCAGGATCACCGCCGTGGGACTCCATTTGTCCCCGGGAAAGGAATTCCGCATACAAAGCACCACCGTGGAGAGAAACGTAAAAGCCATATACAGTCCCGTAGCCGCAGTCACATAGAGGGCCTGCCCCGCCACCCAGACTCTTCGGCTGATCCTCACCAGATAGAAAGGTGTGCCGGAGGTCAGAAAGGGCATATCCGCAAACAGCAGGATCAGAAGCACCGATGTCAGCAGGATCGACGAGCTGTTGCCGAAGGTCCACACAAAGGCTTCCGCCAGCTGGGTGGTCTTCTCGTGGGCCTTTGCAAAGGCCACCACCTTATCCGACAACAGGAAGCACAGGATGAAATCCAGCAAAAAAGTAATCACGATACGTGGGTTTCTCTCCCACTGGCGGAAATTGTACCCCGCCACCGCCAAAGTCTGACGAAAAAATCTCATAGATTCCTGAGCCTCCTTTCTGCTATCCTGGCAAAGAGCAGGGCAAAGAGGATGACCAGCTCCGCCAGCCAGATGATAAGCCCCGTCTCCTTGAAAGGCCATTCCTCCGCCGGGCCCAGCCAGACGGCCGGATACAGGACATACAATTTGGGCAGATACCGCTCGCAGAGGATCACCAGCATATAGTAGATGATGAAAGGAGCGGCGCAGGCCATATAACGGTTCCCGCCCATCATCCCGGCAGCCATGCCTGCCAGGGCCCATAAAGCCCCGTTCAAAAAGAGAAGACCGCAAAGAACCACAAATTTTGCCAGATAATCCTCCGCCGTCGCTCCCTCCGCCAGGGCCGCCTCCCGGGGCGTGAGAACCATGGCCGACATTCCATAGAAAAGCCACGCCCCGCACACCGGCACCAGCCCGCCGGACAGGACACATGCGAGAATTTTTCCCACAGTATAATTCCTATATCCTGTTCTGGGCAGATATTCCTTGATAAATCCGCTCTTTACCTCGTCCACACAGGAGAAGGAACAGGGCAGCATACAGATCACCGGCAGGGCGATCCGGTATACGCTGCTCTGGCAGGCCTTCAAGGCAAGGGTACTGTGATAGCCGTATTCCAACAATTCTTTTGTCCGGGATACCTCCAGCAGATCGTTAAATACCGCGGCAGCGGCCAGAACCACCGCCGCCAGGGCAGCCACGAGAAATTTTTTCTCGACTAAACTGTTTTTGATATATGGCATATACTTTTCCATCAATATCCCTCAACCTGATCGATCACCGTGCCGTCCACCGCATTCACCGCCAGGACGATCCAGGGCGTATTTTCTTCTATTGTCAGGTCCTCCTCTGAAGGGTCAAAATAGTGACAGTGGGCCGTCTCCGTGCCGTAAAACACCCAGGCAGGCACATACAGCCCTTCCCGCTTACCGCCGTCATCTTTTACACGCATCAGGCTCAGACACACCCGGCTCACATGGACTTCCTCCGTCTGGACCGACTCCCCGTCTGAACCTTTTTCCGCTTTCCCCTCATAGATCAGAGGCGCCAATTCCTCAAAAACTTCCCTGGCATCCTCAAAGGACAAAACAGGCACGTCATTAACCACCGTTTCATTTATGGTAACAGGGCACTCCCAATCCACCATCTGTATCCCCACCTCGGAGACCAGCACTACGATCTTCTCATAGCTCCAACTGATTGAGGTACTGTCTTCGCTCCCCTGGCTGGAGGAAGTAACCGCCACAGGCGTACCGTCCACCACACGCGCATACTGAAACTGGAATGCCGTATAATCTTTTGCAGGCCGGAATTCCGATGTGGTCAGTAATTCTGCAACATTCTGATATTTCAAGAGGCCCGGGTCAAGTCCCTGCATATCTTCATGTGCCAAAACATACTCACCGTCGTCCACATCCCACGTCTCGGTATGGCCCCTGACCAGAGTGGTTTCTACCAGTTCGGCATCGACACCCGCAGCCTGTATTAACCCATCAGCCAGAGCCCTGGCCTCCTCAAAGGAATAGGGCATATCCTTCCCGATTTTCTCATCCGCCTCCTCTGGTGTCACAGATTCACCGTCGCCGCTGTCCACATGATACTCATATCTTCCCTGTTTCCTGTATCTGAGCAGCGGTTCGTCGGAGGAATTCACGCCTTCATTGCCCACATCCAGAGAATCTTCCGCATCACTCTGGCATACCAGAGCCGTCCTTTCCACTTTTTCCCCGTCCTCCTCATAGGAAACATCCTCCAGTGTGGCATCCACCGGAATTTTCTTCCCGGGATCTTTCTCCGGCAGTGAATCGTATTCTTCCGTTAAACTATCTATGTCTTCCTGAGTTCTCTGGCGCAGGATTCCGACAATCTCTTTATTCTCATCGTTTTCCGCCTGAGCCAGATCCGCCAGCTCATTTTTCAGTTCAATGATCATCGCATCGCACTCCGCTTTTGACATGCGGCTGCCCTCAATCCGGTAGGTCTCCCGCCCCTGGAAAAGATAGTCGTAGATCCCCGTCACCTGCTCCTGGGTAAAACCGTTGGAGACCAGACGGTACATCGGAATCGTATCTTTCTCAGGCAATATTACTTCCGCATCTGCATCTATGTGTACCGTTCCGGCCGTATTGTCATAACTCCAGGTATATGTTTCCGGCGCCTGCTCCTTCGTTTCGGCCAGGGGCTTCCTGTTCTCATCCTCCTGCACGGCTTTGCCGGCCAGGGCCTCCGTATTCTTCCGCGTCACGATGTCCGCTTCCGGAGATCCGGCGCACCCCGCCAGCAGGAAAACTGCTGCACAGAGGCAGACTGTTTTTTGTATTTTCATTGCTCCCATTCTCCTCTCCCTGCCCTTCCGCTACAAACAAAACACGGCTTCGCTTATGAAGAGTATACTAATATCCCTCCACCTGGTCGATCACCGTGCCGTCCACCGCATTCACCGCCAGGACGATCCAGGGTGTGGTCTCCTTATTTGTCCAGTCTGCCTCTTCCCTCTCGGGATCATCGGAATGAAAGTGGCTGGCCTCCGTACCGTAAAAGACCCAGGCGGGCACATACAGCCCTTCCCGTTTACTGCCGTCGTTTTTCACCCGCATCAGGCTCAGGCGTACCTGATTGACATGGGCCTCCGTCTTTCCTGATGTCTCCTTATCAAAACAGGCCTCCGCTTTTCCCTCATAGGCCAGAGGCGCCAGCTCCTCAAATATTGCCCTGGCATCCTCAAAGGACAGGATCGGCACATCATTCGCCACAGACTCTCCCAATACCACGGGAGCATCCCAGTCCACTTTCTGGATCCCCGCTTCGGAGACCAGCACCACGATCTGCTCATAAGGCCAGCTAATCGCTGTCGCATCCTCGGAGAGAATATTGGAAGACGTGGCCGCCACAGGCGTCCCCTCTATCACACGGGCATACTGAAACTGAAACGCCGTGTATTCCCCCGCATATTGGGGCGTGGACGGGTTCATCCACCCACCGAGATCCTGGTACTGCGCCAGTTCCTGGTCCAGCCCCAGCATCTCGGCCACCGTGGGCTCCCCGCTGCCTGTCCCCTGTGTCTCGGTATACCCCTCCACCAGGGTTGTCTCCACCAGCTCCGCCTCTACGCCCGCCGCCTCTATCACGCCGTCGGCCAGGGCTTTGGCCTCTTCATAGGAATAAGGCATACTTTTCCCGATCTTTTCATCCGCCTCCCCGGGCCTCACAGGTTCGCCGATATCCGGCGCATACTGATATTTTCCCTCTTTTCGGTACTGCAGCACAGAATATTCGGAAGAATCCACGTCCTCGTTATCTACAGACAGAGAATCCCCCGCATCGCTCTGGCACCACAGTCCCGTCTGCACACTCTCTACAACCTCTCCTTCTCTTTCCTCATTGGACGTCTGATTGTTATCCGTCAACGTGGCATCCACCGGGATCTTTTTCTCCGGATCTTCCTCCGGCAGAGTATCGTAGATCTCCATCAACCCATCCAGCGATTCCTGGGCATTCTGCCGCAATATCTCAATAGTCTCTTTATTATCACCATCTTTTGAACTGTCCAGATCCTCCAGCTCCTTTTTCAGCTCGACGATCTGCTCCTCACACTCGGCTTTCGACATGCCCCCGCCCTCGATCCGGTAAGTCTCCCGCCCCTGAAAGAGATAATCGTAGATCCCTGTCACCTGTTCCTGGGTAAAACCTGTAGAATTCAGACGGTACATCGGAATCGTATTTTTCTCAGGCAATGTTACTTCCGCGTCTGCATCTATATGTACTGTTCCGGCGGTATTGTCATAGCTCCAGGTATATGTTTCCGGCGCCTGCTCCTTCGTTTCGGCCAAGGGGGTCCTGTTCTCGTCCTCCTGCACGGCTTTGCCGGCCAGGGCCTCCGTATTCTTCCGCGTCACGATATCCGTCTTGGGAGTTCCGGCGCACCCCGCCAGCAAAACGGCCGCCGCGCAAAAACAGGCCATTTTTTGTCTTCTCATTGTTTATATTCTCCTAATTTATTTATGAAACGTAACTGTTCCGCACCTTCACAGTTACTGTGAAACAACAATCCGGCTTTCTCAGTACCCCTCCACCTGGTCGATCACCGTGCCGTCCACTGCGTTCACCGCCAGCACGATCCATGGCGTGGATTCCGTTGTGGGCTCGTCTCCGTCGATCCCCGGATCCTGATAATGCCAGTGGGTCGTCTCCGTACCGTAAAAGATCCAGGCAGGCACATACAGTCCCTGACGCTTGCTGCCGTCATTTTTCACCCGCATCAGGCTCAAACGCACTTGGTTTACATGAACGTCCATAGATACAGAACAGTTCTCATCGGAATGCTGTTCAATCTTCCCTTCGTGGGACAGAGGCGCCAGCTCCTCAAATACGGCCTTTGCCTCATCAAAAGGAAGAATCGGAACATCATTGGCCACACTCTCATCCAGAGATACGGGAGAATCCCAGTTGATCTGCTGAATTCCCGCCTCCGATACCACGACATTGATCTTCTCATAGGGCCAGACGAGCGCCGTCTCGTCATCTGAAACATAATCGGAGGCGGTAGTCGCCACGGGAATGCCGTCGATCACCCGGGCATACTGGAACTGGAAAGCCGTGTAGGCCCCGGCCCCTTTGGTTTCCTGATTATCCTTTTCCTCCGGGTTAATCACGGTGTAGCCCTCCAGCAGTCCTGCCTGCACCAGCTCCGCGTCTATACCCGTGGATGCTATCGCTTCATCGGCCAGGGCTTTGGCCTCCGCATAAGTGTAGGAAAGTTCCGGTGATTTTTTCTCGTCCGCCTCCTGAGGCGTCACCGGATCCGCTATATCCTGGTCGTAATTATACTTCCCCGGTTTCTGATAGTAAAGCCCGGGCCAGCCAGGCGACTCCACCGGTGTATTGTTTACGCTAAAATAATCCCCCTCATCGCTCTCACAGGTCAGGCCGGGAGCGATTTCCTCCCGGGAACCTCCGTCCTCCGTCATCACCGTGGTAGCCTGATCCACCAGTGTAGAATCCACCGGCACTTTTTTCTCCTGGCTCTCCTCCGGCAGGGTGTCATACTGAGCCAGCAGATCGTCCAGAAACTGCTGATTATACGCGATCACCTGCTCCCGCTCTTCCTCCGGCCTCTCGGTGGTATCCTGTTTGATATCCTCCAGATGTTTTCTGGCCTCCACGATATCCTTCTCACAGTCCGCCTTCGTGTAGCTCTCCCCCTCCCTGCGGAACGTCTCACGGCCCTGGAAGAGATAATCATAAAGCCCCGTTACCTGTTCCTGGGTAAAACCGGTGCAACTCAGACGGTACATGGGAATTGTATCTGTCTCGGGCAGCGCCACATCCGTATCCACATCTATATGCAGCGTTCCGGCACTGTTGTCATAGTTCCAACTGTAATGCTCCGGCGGCTGCTCCTTGTTCTCGGCCAGAGGTTTCCGGCTCCCGTCCGCCTCCGTCGCCTTGCTGACCAGGGCCTCCGTATTTTTCCTGGTCACAATGTCCTTTTCCGGTGATTTCGCACAACCTGCCAGCAGCAGCGCCGCTATACACAGACAGGCTGTTTTTTGTCTCTGCTTCATAACTTCCTCCTTCTCTGCCTCTCAGTATCCCTCTACCTGGTCGATCACCGTACCATCCACCGCGTTCACCGCCAGCACGATCCAGGGTGTGGGTTCCATGCTGGGCTCGTCGTCACTGTCCGGTTCGGATTCCTGGAAATTCCAGTCTGTAGCCTCCGTGCCGTAAAACACCCATGCCGGCACATACAGCCCCTGGCGTTTGCTGCCGTCATTCTTCACCCGCATCAGGCTCAAACGCACCCGGTTTACATGAACATCCAATGCTACGGTATGTTCTTCATCCGACCGCTCCTCGATTTTTCCTTCGTGGGCCAGGGGCGCCAGCTCCTCGAACACGGCTTTTGCGTCCTCGAAAGACAGGATCGGCACATCATTGGCCACGGTCTCATCCAGAGATACGGGAGAATCCCAGCTGATCTCCTGGATTCCCACCTCCGATACCAGGACGGTGATCTTTTCATAAGGCCAGACCAGCGCCGTCTCATCTTCCGAGACATAACCGGAAGTGGTGGTTGCCACGGGAATGCCGTCCACCACCCGGGCATACTGGAACTGGAAAGCCGTATAGTCTTCCGTATCCGTGATCTCCGTATCATCCCCGTCCCCTGTTTCAGTCTCCGTATATCCCCTGACCAGCCCTGTCTGCACCAGTTCCGCGTCAATGCCCATGGATTTCGGCACCTCATCGGCCAGGGCTCTGGCTTCCGCACAGGTGTAAGGCAGATCCGGTGATTTTTTCTCATCCGCCTCCTGGAGCGTCACGGGCAGACCTATGTCCTGAGCATAATTGTATTTTCCCTTCTTCATATAACCCATTGCAGGCCAGCCCGGCGAATCTACCGGAGCATTACTCACTACCAGCACATCATCCGCATCACTCTCACAAGTCAGGCCCGGACAGGTTTCTTCCCGGGAACCGCCGTCCTCTGTGGCCACATAACTTGTCTGGTCCACCAGCGTAGAGTCCACCGGGACTTTTTTCTCCTGACTCTCCTCCGGCAGGGTATCATACTGGGCCAGCAGATCATCCAGATACTCCTGGTAATTTTTTATCACCTCTTCCCGCTCTCCCTCCGGCAAGCTTGTATCCTGTCCGGCCTCCTCCAGCTGCCTTTTAGCCTCCACGATATCCTTCTCGCAGTCGGCCTTTGTGTAGCTCTCCCCCTCCCTCCGGAACGTCTCACGGCCCTGGAAAAGGTAGTCGTAAAGCCCTGTCACCTGTTCCTGGGTAAACCCGGTACAGCTCAGACGGTACATGGGAATCGTATCTGTTTCGGGCAGGGCTACATCCGCGTCCGCATCTATATGCAGCGTCCCGGCACTGTTTTCATAAGTCCAGGTGTAATGTTCCGGCGGCTGCTCCTTGTTCTCG
>DPJQ01000180.1:15763-16391 GCA_003542935.1 Lachnospiraceae bacterium
CCGCCAGCAGCAGCGCCGCGGCGCAAAGGCAAGCTGTTTTTCGTCTTCGCCTCATATGATCATCCTCCTCCCGCGCGGTCTGCGCATTTTCCATATGGTTTAATCTGCCCTTTTCTGGAAAGAGTATAATCGGGAAGCCATGTTCGAGTCATCACAGAAATGTAAAAGAAATGTAAAATCTCCCCTGTATCACCGCCATTGCTGTTTACTCCGCAATCCAATGTCAGCACGGCTCCCGGCAAACGCTATACATATCCTTGACCTGATATAAAAAAGCAGCACAAAAAAAACAATGGCTCTTATATAAAACCATTGTTTTTTTGAGCTGATATAGCTTTTACTATCTTATCTGACTTTTATCGCTCTCGACTGTGTGTAAACATCACCCTTATTCGACCCCGAATAATACAGAACCCTGACGTAATAGTTTTTCCCCTTTGATAATGCTTTTTTGTTGTACTTGGAAATCGTATAACTGGTCTTTGTGCCCTTCAATGTGGCCACTGTCTTATAACCGCTTTTTTCCTTGGTGGAGAGCTGAACCTTGATCTTGGATACCCCCGTCAATTTGGACCATTGCAGCTTAATTTTTCTGCTGCCGGGAGTATATTTGCATTCTTTCGGATTG
>DPJQ01000180.1:16657-17065 GCA_003542935.1 Lachnospiraceae bacterium
TCTTTCGGATTGACAAGATATCTGTAAGAACTCCAGCTTCCGGTGATTTTCTTTCCGTCCGTGGTCGTTACATATGCCCTCGCACAATATTTGTACATAACATTATATTTAAATTTGCTTCTGAACTCCACATTGCCGTAACTGGTGTTCTTTGCCGTGCCGGAAAAACTTGCTTTGCCGGTCTTTGCATTATATACCTTTACCTCCATGCCATGGCCGGAATAGTTGGCTCCGATCTGGAACACATTAGTGCTCGTCCACGCATTGATAAAGCCCAGATCGCTCTTTGCTATCTTCTTTGTCAGTGCGCTGATATCGTACACATATGTAGCAGTCGTATCGGCCGCATATCCCGTCCCGCTTACTCTTTGGGAGGTAACTTTTGCGGAAGTGGCACCCGATGCATAC
>DPJQ01000194.1 GCA_003542935.1 Lachnospiraceae bacterium
CTTAGAGAAAATTCTCCCGGCGGTATATTTCTGTTGCACTGGCCCTGGAGTCGCCTCCACCGGACGTTATCCGGCATCCTGCCCTGTGAAGCCCGGACTTTCCTCACCTGACGCCTTTCGGCTTTTGTCAGCTGCGATCATTTATTCTGCTCCGTTGGCATTTTAGCATACAGTGGGGAGATGTGTAAAGGGCAAATTTATATGCTCATGTGAGGAACAGATAATGAAGCTGAATATGTGGATGATTGCAAACCGATTGGCAAATTATGAGATTGAGATGAAAATTGACGTGGACGCGGAACCGGTCCTGAACAGTACGCTGCCCTATTATGTGCCCGGATGCGTGTATATTTCGGCGGTGGGACAGGATGTGCTCTGCGAGAGCGACCAGGGATATATCCGGATACGGGAGCTGGGGCTTGGCGACGCCTATTTGCTGATCCAGGGGATCTTTGACTGGTATCAGGATTGGGTGGACAAAACCAACGACGCCATCATGTCGGCGGATTTTGAACAGCTGGTCCGGCTGTGCCAGCTGGCTTTCGGCAACCCGGTCATGCTGCAGGACTCCAACTACTGTCTGCTGGGGATGGCAGGCCCCTTCGGGGAAGGCGGGATGCCGCCGGAATGGGCGTACATCAAAAAGAACGGGCAGAGCTCGGTGGAAGGATACGAATGTATGTCCCAGGCCCTCCAGTACGCCGAAAAGGTTTATCGCCAGAATGTCCGCCAGTTTAAGAGAAATCCCCACGCGGTGGTGCCCAACGGCGGCCTCCACGCGACGATCATTTTCCACGGAAGAGGATATGAGAAATTAACGGTTCTGGAGAGCACCAGGAAGATCAACAGGGGGGATATCTGTCTGCTGGAGTACATTTCCAGGCGCATGGCCATCTACGCGGCGGCGGTTTCCGGAGAAACGAGAAAGTTTCTGGATAATGAAGTGCTGGAAGACCTGGCCGCGGGAGGGACGGTGCCCCGGGAGAAAATCCGGTATTTCCAGTCCGTGATCGAGAACGGGCGTCCCGGTAAATTTGCGGTGATGCTGGTGGATTTCTTTGACCAGGCAAGGAGAGGGGATCTGCGGGCCCTGCAGCTTTTGAAAAACATCGTGTACCGGCAATACCCTGCCGTCAACAGCCTGATCGTGAAAGGAAAGCTGTTGCTTCTATTATATTCCGGGCACCCGGAGATCCTGGCGGAACAGATTCTGAAATCCATGGGGAAATGCGGATATCAGAAAGATCTGCAGGCCGGGCTCAGCTGTGAGTTTTATGACCTGTCGGAGCTGGGATTTTTCTTTGAACAGGCTGTGCAGGCGAAAAGCGCCAGCACCGGCGGGGTGGCAGGTTTTTATGATATGGCGGTGGATTATCTCATGGAAAATACGGGCCCGCAGAGGCTTTGTGCCTGCGAACCAACGCTGAGGCGCATGTGGAATGAAGGGGGAGATAAGAGGACAGGCGTGCTCACCCTGAAAGCTTATCTGGGAGAGGAGCGGTCTTCCAAACGGGCTTCCGAAAAACTGTTCATCCATAAGAATACGCTGACCTACAGGATCAAGTATTTGAAAGAATCAACGGGCTGGGATCTGGAAAATACCTATATTCGGGACTACTTGCGGCTTTCGGCCTACTTTCTTGAAAAGTCTGAAATTGCAAAAAATAAAAATTAATTGTCGAAATTCCGTAATACCGGGAATACCCTTTCGTATTGTGCTGTCAGGCACAATGCAGAGGGTATTTTTTGTATGCCAGGACATTCAAAAAGGAGGGCGGACAAAGTAAAATAAATAGTACAAAGAGGAGAAAAAAGAAACTAAAGAAAGGCGGGAGGGAAATATGGAGAGGGTTTCCTATTCGGATAATGAGTTGAAAATCGTGGGGAATTATGTCAGCACGGGCGCCCCGGTGCCCCGTTACAATACACCGGTGACTCCCAGGGAAAACATAAACCATTGGATCCGGGGCGAAAAACCCCTGTGGTTTCCCACAACCAATGATTTTGTGTTTATTACACCCAGAATTATTGCCGATAATGTCGCCCGGGGGTTTGCTTTTGAATGTTTGCCGCCTCTGACGGCGGAGGAAAGCGGCGGCCCGGATATGTTCGGCACGGAGTGGGTCTATGTGCCCCAGGTGGGAGGTTCCATGGTAAAACCGGGGAACCCGAGGCTTTCGGACGTCAACGACTGGCGCGGGGTCATCACGATTCCTGATCCCGATACGTTTGACTGGGAGGGATCGGCAAAAATCAATGCCAGTCTCCGGGACAGCGGCAGAAGTTTTCAGGGAATGCTGCTTACGGGTATGTTTGAGAGGCTGATCTCTTTCATGGATTTTGAGGGCGCCGCCCTGGCGCTTATCGACGAGGAGCAGCAGGAGGCCGTCCATGATCTGTTCGGTGAGCTGGCGGATTTTAATATCCGGCTGATCGACAAACATATAGAGTATTACGGCATAGAGGGGATCACTTTCCATGATGACTGGGGAAGCCAGCGGGCGCCGTTTTTCTCTCTGGCAACAGCCCGGGAAATGCTGGTACCTTATATCAGGAGGATCGCGGATCACTGCCATGAAAAGGGCCTCTGGTTCCAGATCCATTCCTGCGGGAAGAATGAACTGCTTGTCCCCGCTTACATAGAAGCCCATGTGGATATCTGGTGCGGCCAGTCCATGAATGATAAAGAGAAACTTTATGGACAGTACGGGGACCAGATCTTTCTGGGTATGGATCTGCCCGCGTTTCCCGAGGGTACGCCGGATGAAGAGATAGACGCTTTCGCCGCGGATTTTGCCCGGAAATACAGGAAAGGCAATATCCTGGTGAATGTCCGCGGGGTACGCCGGGAGATCGTAGAAGCAGTGTACAGGCACAGCCGGACCGTGCTGGGCGGATGACCTTCTGAGGATGAGGGGAGGGGAAAGTTTATGCTAAAGCGATATCAGGAAATGCTGAAGTTCTTTATCGCGGCCGCGGTTGTCCTGGTGTTTGGGGTGGTGCCGCCTTTCGCGGGATTGTCCGAAAGCGCCATGCTGCTGTTGGGGATTTTTATCGGTTCCGTATTTTTGTGGATTTCCGTGGGGATATCGTGGCCGTCATTGTTCTGTCTGCTGGCTTTGTCCCTGCTGCCGGAACTTTCCATGAACGGGCTGGTGTCCTCGTCGATCGGGAATCCGGCTATTTCCTTTTTGATTTTTACCTTTTGCTGTTCCTATGCGCTGAACCAGACTTTATTTACCCGGCGCT
Organism: Lachnospiraceae bacterium; assembly: GCA_003542935.1. Taxonomy (GTDB): domain Bacteria; phylum Bacillota; class Clostridia; order Lachnospirales; family Lachnospiraceae; genus UBA11957. Next base: position 3,250 of record DPJQ01000194.1, read on the forward strand.
GCGCGATCTGGTTTCTTTCTTCCAGGCTGGCGAAAAAAGGGCCGTGGCAGTTTCTGATCCTGTACTTTTTTTCGATCCTTCTGCTGGGATCGTGCATGAGCACTACGGTGATCGTGGTTCTGTATCTGACGATCAACGAAGAAATCTTTGCGGTGCTGGGCCTGCGTAAAGGAGACCGCTTTGCGGCCCTTCTGACTATGGGGCTGGTGATTACAGCCAGCATATCCGGCGCCATGACGCCCATTGCCCATGTGTTCCCGTTGATGGCCCTCAGTAATTATCAGGCGATTACGGGGGAGACCATCAGTTATATCAGCTATATGGCAGCGGGAATTCCCGCGGCGCTTTTATCGGTGGCGGCCATGCTGCTTATTTTCCGTTTTATTCTGCGGCCGGATACCATGGCTATACGGGTAATCGATACGGACGCGTTGAAAAAATCCCTGCGCCCCGCGGATAAAAAAGAGCGGATCACGGCCACGGTATTTTTCCTGGTGGTAGCCCTCTGGGTTCTGCCGGAGCTGCTTAAAGGGATTTTGCCCGCGGCTGCGTGGATCAGCAGTTTCGGGACCGTGATGCCGCCTCTTTTGGGGGCTATGGCCCTGTGTATTATCCGTGTGGACGACAAACCGCTGCTTTCCCTGGCGGAGGGGGTAAAATCTGTGCCCTGGCTCTCGCTTTTTATGGCGGCTTCCGCCCTGGCGTTGGGATCGGCCATGACTAACCCGGATATCGGGCTGTCGGATTTTATCAAGGCCCAGTTAGGGCCGCTGTCCGCCGCGGTCGGGGGAATGGCGTTCGTCCTTTTGCTGACGGCTATTACGGCCCTTATGACCAATGTGGGTTCCAATATGGTGACGGTTACGATCGTCAGCACGGTAGCCCTTCCCGTGGCCTGCGCGCTGGAGGGGGTAAACGCGGGGGCCCTGGCGGTGGTGATCAGTATGATGTCCACCTATGCCTATGCCACGCCCCCTGCCATGACGACGGTGGTGCTGGGAACCGGGTCGGGATGGACGACCAATGCCCAGATGGCCAGGTACGGGTTTTTGATTTTAATCCCCTGTATATTGATTGTGGCTCTGATTGCTTATCCAATCGCGGCCCAATTTTTATAAACGGAGCGCCCGGTTTAGGGCGTTCCCATCACACAAAAAGGAGGAAAGAGTATGGCAACACTGAGTTACAGGGAAAATACCCTGTTGGCCTATCAGCATAAGGAACCGGAATATTTCCCTCTGGCCACGGACATGGATACATGTGCGCCCCGGGGAATGGATTTCATCCGGGAGTCCATCTGTGTCAATGGTACGGCCAATGACTGGTTTGGGCAGAGCTGGACCTTTGAGCCCAAGATCGGCGGGGCCAATCCTACGCCGGGGATGCATCTGGTTCCCGATATAACGAGATGGCGGGAGTATATGAAGTTTCCGGATCTTAGCGTACTGGACTGGGAAGGCTATGCGGCCCGGGATACGGCTAAATGGGACAGGGAGCATAAGCTTTCGCGGGTGATGGTAGGGTTTGGCCTGTGGGAGCGAATGTTCAGCGTGGTCGAGTTTCAGGACGCCCTGTGCGCGCTGATGGAGGAGCCGGAGGCCTGTTATGATTTCTTCGGCGCGGTGGCGGATCATAAAATCCGGCTTTATCAGTATCTGATCAAGTATTATAAACCGGATATCCTGATCATGCATGACGATTACGGTTCCAACAGTGGTATGTTCATGTCGCCGGAGGTGTGGCGGAAATTGATCAAACCCCATCTGCAGAGGGTAATCGACTGCATTACCGAGGCAGGGGTAATTTACGAGCACCATTGCTGCGGTTATTTCGCGCCGATCCTGGGGGAGATTGCGGATATGGGCTGTTCGGCCACCAATACCATGCATATTTCCAACGAACCGGCCAAGCTGAAAAAAGAGATCGGCCATAAGATGTGTTTTGTGGGCGGCTTTGATACCCAGTATATGGATAAACCCGGGACCACGGAAGAGCAGATCCGTGAGTGCATCGACAAAACCATTGACGAGCTGGCGCCGGGAGGAAGCTGGGTTGCCCAGTCCGGTTTGAAGACCAGGGAGCGCAATGCCATCGTGGTGGATGAGCTGATCCGTTACGGTTCCACAAAATATACCTGCAAACGCCCGGATTATGACGATCCGCGGGGGGACGGGATCAGAGGAAACCCCTTTGTGAAATAAGATTAAAGTATGATAGATAGGGAGGGAAAACTATGGGAAATCAAACAGCAAGTGCGGCGGAGCCGAGAAGAATCAGTAAGACCATACGCTATTTTTACGGCGTGGGCGATATGTGCTTTGCCCTGATGACGAATGTGGGCGTTTATTATTCGGCCTTTTATCTGACAAACGTAGCCCAGCTGGGCCTGGCCAGCGTCGCTTTCCTGACGACGATGACGGCGTTGATCGATGCCTGTACGGCCTGGATTTACGGCGGCGTGATCAATTCCGTAAAGCCGATGAAATGGGGGCGTTACCGTTCCTGGCTGATCGCGGTGAACTGGCTGGTGCCGGTATTCTATTTCCTGATGTACATAAGGATCGGTACGACGGACGCGGTATCTACGGCAATTTTCTTTTTCTTCATGCTGGGCGGACGTTTCCTGCATAACTGGGGCTACACGGCCAATATGTCCCTGATCAGCGTGGTGGCGAAAACGCCGGACGACCGTATCACCATGGCGTCGAGCCGCGCGACCTGGAACAATATGTCAAAATTTGCCTGGTCTTATCTGGGCGTCCCCTTCCTGGCTATTCTGACGGGGATCTTTACCGAGAAATATGCTTACGCCATGCTGTCGGGATTCATGTCCCTGCTGATGGTGGCGGGCTATTTCTTCCATTTCAAGATGACCGAGGGCTATGAGGATACGGGTACAGAGGAGCTGGCCAACCAGGCTAAAGCGAAACGGGCCCGTACCAGCGTGGTTGACCTTCTCAAGGCCCTGTTCACGAACCCGCCTCTTTTGTCACTGATCATTGCAGATCTGGCAAAATGGCTGTTCAATTTCATGGTTGCCGGCACGGTGGTTTACTATTTTACCTACATTGCCCTGAACAAGGGGATGCAGGCCAGCTATATGCTGATCATCGCTTTCCTGGCAGTTATCGGCGCTTATGTGAGCCGTTTTATCGGTAAACTGCTGAGCGGCCGTGTCACCGTGATCGTCTGTTACGTGATTATGGCTGCGGCTCTGCTGGCGGCCAGGATGTTCTACACCAGCCCGTGGGTTGTGGTGTTCCTGATCTCACTGGCTCAGCTTGGTTACGGCTGCTGCTATTCCTGTTCTTCGGCGTTGTATGCGGATGCCGCCGTATACAGTGAGTGGAAATCCGGCAAAAATGCATCCGGATGGATCATGGGCCTGCAGAATATTCCGCTGAAAGCAGCCAGTACTGTAAAGAGCGCGGTTCTTGCCGCCTGTCTGGCTATCGGCGGGTTCTCGGCAACCATCGCGGTAGAAGACGCTTCGGTGGAAATGAAAGAAGCAATCTGCCTGGCGCTGATGGTAATTCCGGCAATCCTCCTGATCGTGGGAGCCGTCGTCCTTCTGGTCGGTTTCCGGCTGCCCAAGAGCAGAGTAGAGCAGATGGAGAAGGAGATCGAGGAGCGCAAGAGAGCGGAGGAGGCCGCTGTCTGATCCGGCTTATGGAGTCAGCATGGCAGAAAAAGTAATACACCGGAAGATAGAGTGTCATCGCAGACGGGTTCCCGCATCCCGATCGCCGATTGCAGGGATTTTTGATGATACGATGCTGAATCTGCGAAGCTGTGCGGGTTTTGAAATTTCCAG
>DPJQ01000268.1 GCA_003542935.1 Lachnospiraceae bacterium
CGGGCTTAAGTTACTGACATTGGTTCAGTACCTTCACAGTTACTTTCGTTTTTCATTCCGGCCTCAAACCCGCGCAGCTGGAAATCGTCACTGACATTTGGTGTGAAAAGTAACGGAAATCCTTCTTCCAAATTATCAAACAGTACCCATTATAGCACAGTTTATCTGCGAATAAAGGCAAAACATCATATTTTCACAGAAAAAATACCCCCGGGAGGCCCGGAAAATCTGATTGCTATTTCCTGCAAACAATGTTAGAATATGTCCGTACATTTTGAAAAGACGGGGAGGCACATTATGAAACCATGGCATATCCTGCTGATTATTCTGGCAATTATTGTGATTGTTTTAGTGGTTCTGTATTTCCTGGGCAAACGCATGGAGAAAAAACAGGCCGAGCAGCAAAAGCAGATGGAGGCAATGAAACAGAATGTTTCCATGCTCATCATCGATAAAAAGCGTATGCGCATCAAGGATTCAGGACTTCCACAGATGGTCATCGACCAGACGCCCAAGTACATGCGCCGCGCAAAGCTGCCCATCGTCAAGGCCAAGGTCGGACCGAAGATCGCTTCTTTTATCTGCGAAGATAAAATCTTTGATCTGATTCCGGTCAAAAAAGAGGTCAAAGCGGTGATCAGTGGACTCTACATTACGGACGTCCGGGGACTGCGCGGTTCGCTGAATCAGAAACCGGAAAAGGTCGGATTTTTTAAACGGATGAAAAATAAGATCAACGGAAATAAATAGCACATAAAAAGCTGCCGATCAAGGCAGCTTTTTATGTGCTCAGACTTCTCACCCAATGTCAGTAACAGTACCATGCCGAATACTGTATGGACAGATCGGCTATGGCCATGCCGAATGCAAACAGGGTCAAAAACACAAGCAAAACGATGGCCGTTTTATCGTAGACAAACTCCGTATTCCTGCGGCAGCCGCCAAGTAAGACTTCCAGGCCCAGAAAAATAAACAGGACAGGCCACAGCCGAAAAATCATCTCATAGTGCAGGCCCGGAAAGAACAGGCGGGCCAAAAACAGTATCCCGTACAGGATCAGCATACAACCGAACGTCAGTGTGCCGACCCTGTGTATTCTATTGTTCTTCTTTTCCATCCGTATCCTCCTCCGGCCCCGGCATATAGATTACAGTGCGCAGATTTTCGGAGGCGGAAGCCGGTTCCTCATCTCTGGCCGTGTCCACTGATTTCTGCCCGGACTCCCCAAAGGACTCTGTCCTGCTTTCCTCATAATATTCCTCGTCATCCATCTCCAGCCTTTTCCCCTGGATCAGGCGCACGCCTATATAGATGATCAGCAGACCGAACAACAGGCGGGGCACATTATAGCCCAGATAATCCATAATCTCCCGCAGAAATCCCGGCAATACCCGCCAGACCATGCTGTAGAGGGACTGGTAACACAACATGACGCCCACAAGGATCAGAACGATGGCTGCGGGCTGGCGGAAACGCCGCAGGCTCTCCCGATCCAGTTCACTGAAATCTCCCATATGGAACAGGTAATCATCCTCCACCTGTATGAACTGGTCCGGCGGCAGAGATGCCAAATGGTGCACCTGAAAAAAACTATAAAACCACACAATAAGCGCCAGACAGACCAGCGGCCCCAGCCCCAGCCAGGATGCCAGGGCAATGATCCCTACGAAAACCGCCATGGTACTGACTCCCAGCTTCATAAATCCCATATACATCTCTCCCGCTCCCGGAATCAGGGAAAAACAAAAGCGCCAGAACCCGTTTTTCTTATTTGTCATGAGATGACCTCCTTCTAAAATTCTTTAACTTTTCAGCACCTTCCCGGCTGCCATGCAAAATCCGGAGGATTTTGCACACCTGGATTATATTCTTACGGCCTTTGCAACGATTGTTTCGGCCCGTGCCGGACAATTACAAACTCCTTATTCGTTAATTCTGACAGACGGCCGCAGAATTCATTGGTCTTTTGATCCACCATAGACGTGATGCCGGTAAAAATATTTCCCCTGCCCTCTGCCTGGAACTTCGGTTGAAAAGCAGAAAAATCACCCGGCCCCATGGGAATATAGAGCAGCACCAACACCGCTGCAACGGCAGCAAACCCCATCTTCAGACTGTAAAAGGCCAGCCGCCAGGAGGATGGCAATACCGGAATTCCCGCAGATGCCCCTTTCCTCTGCGCTGCGATCCGATCCGCCTTATGGAGAATCTCTGTTTTCAGGTAAGACGGTGCCGCCAAAAGGGGAGCACACTCCGCCTCATCCATCAGCCGCTGCAGTTCTTTATCGGACAAATATTCTTTCGTCATCTTATCCGCTCTCCTTTCGGTAAATTTTTCTCAGAGAATCCCTGGCACGGTAGATCTGCGTCTGTACCGTCTTGACATTGCGTCCCGTGAGGCGGGCGATTTCATCCGGCCGCCGTTCCTCGTAAAAATACAGCCTCGCAACCACATCATACGGCGGCTTCAGCCGTTTGCAGTGAGACAAAAGCTGCTCCCTCACCTCCCGGTCCAGGGCCTGCTGCTCCGGCGAAGGACGCTCAGAGAGCAATCCGGCAAAGGAATCCTCTCGGGAAGGAATCTGCCTGCGGCCGGCACTTTTCAGGTAATCCGTACATTTATTAGCGGCGATCCTGCAGAGCCAGGCCTTCTCATTGGCCCCGTCGAAAGTATCTAGATGGGTGTAGGCAGATAAAAAGGTTTCCTGGGTCAGATCCTGGGCGGCAAAGTAATCCCCTGTAGTTTTATAACATATGGTCAGTACCAGCCTTTGATACCGGTCAATCATTGATTCCAGTCTGTTACGGGCCTCTATCGCATCCACCTCCCTCGGATTCCTTTCATTATATTATAACGAAGGAAATGCTGCATCCTCTTCAAAAAAGAATATATTTTTTTAGCTTTTATTCTCCCAAAAATTGACAGCTTCCTGGGATTCTCCCCTTGATTCCCGCCGTAGTTCCCACTATAATAGACAACGGCCCAAAACGGCATAAGGAATTCCTGCCGTCGGCACTTTGGGGCACATATGGAGACAAAAAAAGACGGCCCTGCCGTCATTTCACTTCCAAAGGAGTATACATCATGAATATAGCCGTCATTATCAACCAGCTTTTCCAGCTTTTCCTGCTGATTCTGCTGGGTTATCTGCTCTATAAAACAGGTCTGATCGACCGAACTATGAACCAGAAACTAACAAAACTGGTTCTGCAGGTGACAATGCCCTGTATGGTGCTGGATTCAGTCCTCAAGCAGACCGGCGAAAGAGATATTCGCACAGTGGGCTTTGTTTTCCTGATTGCCGTTATCTACTATCTGCTCATGCCTTTCGTGAGCTATCTGCTGTGCATCCTGCTGCGCCTGCCGGAGAAAAGCCGCGGCGTCTATATGTTCATGGCGGTTTTTGAGAATATCGGTTTCATGGGCATACCTCTGATCAACGCCATTTACGGCCCGAAAGGCGTACTGTATACGGCCGTCATCAATATTATGTTCAACCTGGCCGCTTTTAGCTACGGCCCCTGGATGATCAGCATCGGCATTGATACCTCCACCCGCTTCAATCCGCGGGATGTGTTCTCGCCTGGTTCCCTGTTTTCTCTGCTGGCGCTCCTTCTTTATGCCACCGGCATACAGCTTCCTTCCATACTGGCCGGACCCATTGGCTCCCTGGGCTCCATGACCACGCCTCTGGCCATGATGCTGATCGGATCCACTCTGGCCACCATGAAGCTGGGCGAAGTGTTCCGGGATATCCACGTCTACCCCTACATCCTGGTGCGACAGGTCATCCTGCCCATCCTGGCATTTCCGCTGCTGAAAATGCTCATCCGGGATGGGATGGTTCTGGGTGTATTCTTCATTCTGTTCATCATGCCCGCCGCCAGCAACTGTGTCCTTTTCGCCACCACTTATCACAACGACGAAGCGCTGGCCGCACGGGCCGTATTCATCTCCACCCTGCTCTGCATCATCACGATTCCGCTGCTGGTTGTGATTTGTCTGCTGTAATTCACAGGATCAACGTTGCCGACCGCTCCAGCGCCGCCCGCGCGGCGGCGATCTCCCTTCCCTGGTCGGCGGTAATCCGCTCCGGCCTCGTGCCATGCACGAGCCGCTTCACGTAATTCAGATCTTTCTTTATCTGATTTCTTGTCTCGTGATCCAATTCCTTTTTCCGGGCTTTTAATGCCTGTTCCACACGGTAGGCCAGCGCTTCTGCCTCATTCCGGCTGTCCACCGCCTCTCTGGCCGCCTGGTCTTCCCCCGCATAACGGGCCGCATCCTGCATAGCCTGCTGAATCTCTGCCTCGGACATGTTCGAACTGGAGGTAATCGTAATCTCCTGGGCCTTTCCCGTGCCCAGATCCTTGGCCGACACTTTGACGATTCCGTTCACGTCGATATCAAAAGTCACTTCGATCTGCGGAACGCCGGCTCTGGCTCTCTTGATCCCGGTCAGCCGGAAGTTCCCCAGCAGCTTATTATCCCGGGCAAATCTTCTCTCGCCCTGGAGCACCTTGATATCCACGGAAGTCTGAAAATTGGCCGCTGTGGAAAAAATCTGGCTTTTCCTGGTCGGGATCGTAGTATTCCTGTCTATCAGCCGGGTGGCAATACCGCCCACTGTCTCGATGGACAGAGATAAAGGCGTCACGTCCATCAGAATAATATCGTTGGCCGTGCTGGATGAGGGCAGACCTCCGCCCAGCTTGCCGCCCTGAATACAGGCCCCCAGAGCCACGCACTCATCGGGATTCAGCCCCTTGGAGGGCTCCTTGCCGCTCAGACGGCGCACCTTGTCTTGTACCGCCGGCACACGGGTGGAACCGCCCACCAGCAATACCATGCCAAGCTCCGATGCCTGGATCCCCGCATCCTGCAGCGCCTGCTGCACCGGGGCCGCCGTGCGGTCCACCAGGTCATGTATCAGCTCATTGAAATGGTTTCTGGTCAACTCCATCTCCAGATGCAAAGGACCCGCCTTGCCCATGGCGATAAAGGGTATGTTGATCGTGACTACCGAGGCCGACGAGAGAGCTTTCTTCGCATTCTCCGCTTCCTCCCGCACCCGCTGGAGGGCAGTCAGATCCTTGAAAATATCGTACCGGGTCTGCCGCTTGAACTCCCCGGCGATCCAGTCCACAATGCGCTGATCAAAATCATCACCGCCCAGATGGTTGTCCCCTGAAGTGGCCAGCACCTCGATCAGATTGTCGCCGATCTCGATAATCGACACGTCAAACGTGCCGCCGCCCAGATCATAAACCAGAATCTTCTGAGGGCTGCCGTGATCCAGACCGTAAGCCAGCGCCGCCGCCGTGGGCTCATTGATGATACGCTGCACATTCAATCCCGCTATGCGCCCTGCATCCTTGGTGGCCTGCCGCTGGGCATCGTTAAAATAGGCCGGCACGGTGATCACTGCGTCTGTCACCGGCTGTCCCAGATAACTCTCCGCATCTTTCTTCATCTTCATCAAAATAAAGGCCGATAGCTCCTGAGGCAGATACCGTTTCTTGTCAATGCGGACATGATAATCCGTTCCCATATGCCGTTTGATCGAAGTGATCGTGCGCTGGGTATTGACTGCCGCCTGCCTGCGGGCCGCATCCCCCACCAGGCGTTCGCCGTTTCTGGCAAAGGCCACCACCGACGGCGTAGTGCGGTTTCCCTCCGCATTAGTGATCACCGCCGGTTTGCCTCCCTCCATCACCGCCACACAGCTGTTCGTCGTCCCCAGATCTATACCAATGACTATTCCCATATCCTGACACCTCGATATCTTCTGACTTTTGCTCCATACTCTCCTGTCTATATTGTAGTACTCTGTCAGAAAATATCTATAGTTTAAAGCTGACTAATTTCTTAACTTTTTGTAAAATTCCACAACTATTCAGACAAACAAAACTGTCTCGCCAATCTTAAATATTCTGATTCACATACTCAATCAATTCCGCAGATATTCTGCTGATCGTATCCCTGACCCGCTTCACATAACCGAAATAAATAATCCCGTCCTCCTCCGCGGTCAGCGGGATCGTGTGAAGCACCTTCTCATGAAAGTGGCGAATCAGCAGCTCGCAGCCCAGATGGCACAATGCCCCATCCGCCACCATATGATAGAGCATCGCATCGCTGTTCGTCGTCACAATATCGTCCATCTTGCTGAAACGACGAACGGAATCATTCAGATGCCCCAGATGATGGATCAGAGAAAAATAGTCCTCCGCGTACTGAATATAACGCAGATTCTTAAGTTCCGCTTCATCCACCGAATCTGCGCCAAACAAGGGATGATTTTTCCCCACAATCAGGGCCATCCGGGTCTCTTTCATCGGCACAAACTCCAGCCGTTTGTGCTCCAATGTCTGGTTCAAAGCCGACAGCTGATGTTCCGATACATAGACAAAACCGATTTCCGCCACATGCTTGTGCATAAACCCAAGAATATCTTCCATACACCCCTGGAGCATGCTAAACTGCATCTTTCCTTCCTGTCCGGTATAAAAATCCGCGCACACCTGGGCCAGACGGATTCCCGGCATGACCGCCACTGCCAGTTTTTTCGCACTGTTTTCCTCGTTGATACGGCCGATCATATCCGAATTTTTCAAAATAACAGAGGCGTAATCGTAGACCTTCTTTCCTTCGGCCGTCACTCTCACGCCTCTGGATTCCCTGACCAACAGTTTCAGATGAAGTTCATCCTCCAATGCCTTCACTGTTTTGCTGACATGGGGCTGTGTAGTGTACAGCATCTTGGCCGCGTTCTGAAAACTCCCCATATCCGCGCTGACCACAAAATATTGCAATTGCTTCAGTTCCATAAGTATCCTCCCGATATTTTAGAACAAATAATTTGTTCTCCTCCGCAATCGGTTTTCGCCTCTCAGGCATTTTTCCTCAATCTGGGGACTATTCTATCATATTTTGTCAGGTTGAACCAGCAGAAGTTTGGGGAAATAAATAACCGGCGTGATTTCTCACGCCGGTTATACCGCTTATGCGTAGCTGAAATATGCTGTATCATAATATGCGGCTACTGACTTGTATGACTTCTTGCCATATTTTACAACAGCCTTGACATATATGCCATAACGCTTATAGAGCGGTATTTTACTTATTGTATAAGATGTTTTACCCGCACTCAATGTTTTTACTTTCTTGAACTTTGGATTGGATACACTGGCATCTTTACACAGATATACCTCATATTTGGTTGCATTCGCAATCTTCTTCCATTTGATTGTTGCGGATCTGTTCTTGCTGCTCAGCTTCATGTTAGTTGCTGCCTGGGGAATGACCACTTTGCTTGCGGACCACACACCATACTGATTCTTACTATTTAAAGTTATGTAGCCTCTCACCTTCACACTGAAGCCCCTGTTCTTGACCGACTTAATGTTGAAAGATGTGCTGACCGTCCTGCTGTTTGTGCCTGCTACCGTTAAAGTTTTCAGCTTTTTCTTGCCGTCTACGGTACTCACAACCACCTGCCAGCCATCTGCGGCATATGTATCTTTCGCATTTAAAGTCCAGCCGACTTTTACAGCGTTACTTGACTTTGGATTCCAGTCAAAAGTAGTGCTGGAGCTTGAATTTGCCACATTACCCGGCTTACCGGGTGTAGAATACGCATAAATAGCTATGCCGGTACCATACACTCCCTGCATGGCAAAATTATAAATAGAGGCTTCATCCGCTTCCAGAGTCTCATTATTATATCCAATAATAACAACCTCGGCACGATTTCCTGCCGCCAGACCGGACACCTTGTAACTGGTTCCCGTCTGTCTGGTCACAAACTGTCCGTTCACATACACAAGATAACCGGATGCTGACGCATCCCACTTCACCGTAGCCGTTGATTTTGTAGCTCCTGTCTGGGTCAGGCCGGTGACTGGCACTGTCTCGGCCGATACCGCAATGCTCATAGCAAATAACATTGCCATCATGAGCATCAGTGTGAAACATGATCTTTGAATGATTTTCTTTGCTTTCATAGCACACTCTCCTTGATTATAAATCTACTGTCTCATCCATACTATCACCTTGATAAGCCAGCAAAATAACAATAGCACATTTCACGTATTTTATCAATGCCCGAATGGCCCTGTCGTCTAATTTTTCCCCGGTAACGTTACTTTTCACACGGTAGCCAA
>DPJQ01000093.1 GCA_003542935.1 Lachnospiraceae bacterium
GACGGACTTAAGTTACTGACATTGGTACTGAACAGTTACAAACGAAAATGAATATATGAAAAAGATTGGAGAATGGTTATGAGGAAAAAATCAATATGGATGGCAGGAGTGCTGGCGCTGGGGCTTTTGGCAGCCGGCTGCAGTAAGGGCCAGGGGGACAGCTCATCTGCGGCGGACACCGCATCCGTGTCGTCGCAGGCATCGGGGGCAGAGAGCGCCTCGGCGGAGACGGGAGAATCCTCTCAGGTTACGGATGTGACCAATACTACCTTTGCGGAAGTGATGGAGGGGATCGACGTGGCATCCTGTGTCACTTTGGGGGACTATAAAGGGTTATCTTTGACCAGGGAAATTCAGCAGGTGTCGGACGAGGATGTGCAGAATGCCATCAGCAGTGCGGTTGCTACCACTTTGCAGGAGGTGGATGACACGGCGGCCGAAGGAGATACGGTCAATATTGACTATGTGGGCAAACTGGACGGTGAAGAGTTTGAGGGGGGCACGGCGGACGGATATGATCTGGTGCTGGGCAGCCATTCCTTTATTGACGGTTTTGAGGATGGGTTGATTGGCTGTAAAGCCGGGGATGAGAAGAAACTGAAGCTGACATTTCCCGCCAATTATAATGAGAAGCTTGGCGGCAAAGATGTGGTTTTTGAGGTCAAGGTCAATGCGGTAAAGCGGGCCGCCAAAGAGATTTCTGAAGATTGGGTGCTGGCTAATACCGATTCGGGCAGTATTGCGGATTATGAGCGGGCTACCCGGGTGCAGCTGGAGGAGAGCAACGCCGCCAGCTCGGAGTATAATCTGCAGTCTTCGGCGTGGCAGACGGTGGTGGAAGGTTCTACGGTCAACCAGTATCCGGAGAAGCTGGTAGAATTCGGAAGCGCAGTCTATGCCAATCAGTTGGAAAGCTATTGTCAGTACTATAATGTTTCACTGGATGATTATCTGACTACGGTGGGATCGTCCAAGGAAGAATATGAGGAGCAGAAGAAGAGCTACGGGGAGAATCTGGCGGCACAGCTTTTGGTAATGGCGGCCATTGAGTCCGCTGAAGGGATGTCGAATGAGGATGAGGAATACCATACGCTGCTGGAACAGTATGTGGCAGATTCCGGTATGGATCAGGAGGCATTTATTTCCTATTACGGATCTTTCAATGTGGAACAGACCATCATGATGAAGCGGATCAGTGATCTGATTATTGCCAACGCCACGGTGTCGGAGAAAGTGGCAGAGCCCGAAAGTACGCCGGGGAGTGACGCGGCGGAAACAGAAGGAAGCCGGATTCCGGAAGGGGAAGGAAGCGCGCCTTTGGATGAGGCAGGGAGCCGGACTTCAGAGAACGATGAGAGCCAGACTTCGGGGGCGGAAGAAAGCCAGGCTTCGGAGACCGGGGGCAGTGCGGCTTCAGAGACAGAGTGACACCAAATTTCGGAACAGGAAGAATGATGCGCAGTGCAGAGGATGCAGTATATTGGGCGTGGGAACGCCGGAATGGAGGCATATTATGATTTACAGTGATTTTCAAGGCATGAAACTTTCCAGGCTGGGATTTGGGGCTATGCGGCTGCCCCTGGTTCCGGGCGACGGGGACGGCAGGGTGGACGAGGCCCTGGTGGAGAAGATGACCGGCTATGCGATTGAGCACGGTGTCAATTATTTTGATACGGCTTACCCTTATCACGGGGGCCAGTCGGAGCGGGTGATGGGGCGCGTCCTCGGCAAATATCCCCGGGATTCCTATTATCTGGCCACAAAATACCCGGGGCACCAGATCAGCGAGACCTACAACCCCTCGGAAATCTTTGAGGAACAGCTGAAAAAATGCGGTGTGGAATATTTCGACTTTTATCTGCTGCACAATGTGTATGAAAATTCTATCGGAACATACATGGACCCGCGCTGGGGGATTGTGGAATATTTCCTTGAACAGAAAAAGAAGGGGCGCATCCGTCATCTGGGATTTTCCACCCATGGCGGCCTGGAAACCATGACGGAATTCCTGGATAAGTACGGGGACGAGATGGAATTTTGCCAGATCCAGCTCAATTATCTGGACTGGACGCTGCAGAACGGAAAAGAAAAGTATGAGCTGCTGACAGAGCGGGGAATTCCCGTATGGGTCATGGAACCGGTGCGTGGCGGCCGTCTGGCCAATCCCGGGGAGAAAGCCGAAGAAGAGCTGAAAGCGCTGCGGCCGGAGGAATCCGCGGCGTCCTGGGGGTTCCGCTGGCTGCAGGAACTGCCGAATGTGAAGGTGATTTTGAGCGGCATGTCCGATATGGCCCAGATGGAAGACAATGTAAAGACTTTCTCCGGCGGTAAAGCCCTTGATGAGAAAGAGACAGGGACGCTTTACGCCATTGCAGACGCCATGAAGAGTTCGGTTCCCTGTACGGCCTGCCGCTATTGCTGTGACGGTTGTCCCAGGGGGCTGGACATTCCGATGCTGATCAATACATATAATGATGTGTGCGTATCTGCCTCTATGAACTCAAAGATGCGCATTGAGTCAATGCCGGAGGATAAATGGCCCACCGCCTGTGTGGCCTGCGGAAAATGTACCAAAGTCTGTCCCCAGAAAATTGACATTCCCGGAGTTATGAAGAAATTGGCCGGGGCCCTGGAGAAGATCCCCAGTTGGGCAGAACTTTGCCGTCAGCGGGATGAGGCGGCCAGAAGAGACCGGGAAAAAGTTTGACGGAAAGCAGGGATAGAACCGGAGTATGTGCCGGCATAAAGAACGGAAATATGGATGATGCGGTAAGAGGGGAAAATAATGAGCGATATAACAAAACAATGGTTTGAAAAAGAAAAATTCGGTATGTTTATCCACTGGGGGCTTTATGCTGTCCTTGCGGGAGAGTATAAAGGGAAAAGGACCGATCACATTGCGGAATGGATCATGAATACTTTCGATATTCCGGTGGAGGAATATGAGAAACTGGCGGAGCAGTTCAATCCCCGGGATTTTGATGCGGACGATATTGTGAAGAAAGCTAAAGAATGGGGGATGCGTTATCTGGTATTTACTTCCAAGCACCATGAGGGCTTTGCCATGTATGATTCCAAGGCGGATGATTATAATGTAGTGAAGAAGACGCCCTATGGCAAAGATATTCTCCGGCAGCTTTCGGAGGCCTGTGAGAAATACGGTATTCGTTTCGGTATCTACTATTCCCAGGCCCAGGACTGGCATGATCCCAACGGACTGGCGGCCAATTACGATAATTCCGCCAAGGACTACCAGTACTACCTGGACCATAAAGTGAAACCCCAGCTTCGTGAGCTGTTTACGGAGTACGGGAAGATCAGTCTGATCTGGTTTGATACGCCCATGTCCACGACGCCGGAGCAGAGCCGGGAGCTGGTGGAGTTGGTGAAGTCCCTGCAGCCGGACTGTGTGGTCAGCGGGCGGATCGGCAATGGACTGGGGGATTATATTACCACCGGCGACAACACGATCCCCAGGCTGCCCTATGGTAAAAATGCATGGGAGATCCCGGCCACGATCAACGATACCTGGGGCTACAGTAAATATGATCATAAATGGAAAAGCGCCGATGAATTGATACGGCTGCTCCTGAAAGCGATCAGCCGGGGCGGTAACTGTCTGCTGAATGTGGGGCCCGATGCGATGGGGCGGATTCCGGAGGAATGTACGGCCATTTTGGACGAGGTGGGAGCGTATGTCCGCAATAACGCGGAGGCGATCTACGACACAAAGATCACAGCCGTCTATCCCTATGAGCTGGACTGGGCCGAGTTCACTCACAGGGAGCATAAGCTGTATGTACATATTTTGAAGCCCAAGAGTATAATCGAATTGCTGAATATTGCCAACCGTGTGACTCGTGCATATCTGGTGGAAGACGGCCGGGAATGCAAAGTGAAATATGAGAAAACCTGTGAGGGGGATGCTTATATTGCCGTGACACTGCCGGAAGAGCTGTGGGACAGGAAGAACTACTGTATCTGCCTGGAGACGGAAGAGGCGGAACCGGTGTTTGAGGAGATCTGAATGGTAAAAGATAGGGAAAAGGCGGGAAAATCCCGTCTTTTCCCTATCTCAATGAATGCTTTTAATATCGTAGGGGGTGCTTTGGTATACATAATAATTCAGCCAGTTGGAGTAAAGAAGCTGGCCGGTGGAACGCCAGGTGACGATGGGAGCCTGTTCGGGATCGTCGCCGGGAAAATAGTTTTTCGGCAGATCCACGGTGGTAAGCCCTTTTTCCATATCCCGGAAATACTCCAGAGACAGAGTATTGGCATCGTACTCAGCGTGGCAGGTGACAAAAAACTGGCGGCTGTCCTTTGATTTGGCGATGGCCAGGCTGCCCTCCGCAGTGGTGGCCATGACTTCAAGAGCGTCGACGGCCATAACGTCACTCAGGCGCACATCTGTAGCCCGGGAATGGGGAGCCATGAACATGTCGTCAAAACCGCGGAACAGCGGAGAAGTTGGCTTCTGAATTTTATGGGGATAGACGCCGAACAGCTTTTGTTCCAGATCCAGTTTTTCAATGCCGTAGTGATAGTAAAGCCCTGCATAAGCACCCCAGCAGAGATAGAAAGTACAGTGTACATGGTCTTTGGTCCACTTCATAATCTCGCAGATCTCGTCCCAGTAGGCTACGCCTTCACAGGGTACGTAATCCAGAGGCGCCCCGGTGATGATCATGCCGTCGTACCGCTTGTCTTTGATCTGGTCAAAGGTATAGTAGAACTGCTCCATGTGGCTGGGGTCGGCGTGGGTGGATTTGTAGCTGGCAGTCTGCAGAAACTCCACCTGAACTTGCAGGGGCGTGTTGGACAGCTTCCGGAGAAGCTGGGTTTCGGTGACGATCTTGGTGGGC
>DPJQ01000207.1:0-13720 GCA_003542935.1 Lachnospiraceae bacterium
GCGAACTTTAATGCCCAAACTGCTTGTTACTGGTCACGGAGTGAACAGTAACACAATCCGGCCGGGATTTCAATACCCGTGGGAATAAAAAGGTTGTTTTTCTGCGGGATTGGATTATAATAAAATGGAAAGACGAAAGATAGCATCCGGGAGGAGTATACTATATGTCAGCCAAGAATACGACAAAGGTTCTGATAGGGGGGAAGATTTTCACTCTTGGGGGGTATGAGAGTGAAGAGTACCTGCAGAAGGTTGCCGCATATTTAAATAATAAAATTTCTGATCTCGGCAGTCTGCCGGGGTACAACCGCCAGACGGCGGATATACGGAATATTTTGTTGAGTTTGAATATTGCCGATGACTATTTCAAGGCCCGAAAACAGGCGGAAGTGTTTGAGGAGGATTCTCAAACAAAGGACAGGGAGCTGTATGATCTGAAAAATGATTTGATTGCTGCGCAGATTCAGCTGGAGCGGATGAAAGAGGATTATACAAAGCTTGCGGCGGAGAAGGAGGAGCTTTTGCAGGAAAGTGTGAAACTCAGACAAAAGCTGGATGACAGGGCATAGAAAGTAAGAAGAAAGGGTATGGGGGATTGTAATATATACGTAGTTGCACCGTGTATAGACGATTCCCTTTTTTACGAATATGGATAAGATTGAATTGCTGGCTCCGGCCGGTTCCTTTGAAACATTGAAAGCGGCCATTTCGGCCGGGGCAGACGCGGTATATATCGGTGGTGAACGGTTTGGCGCCAGGGCCTTTGCGGATAATCCCCAGGGAGATGAGCTGGTGGCGGCTATTGAGTATGCCCATTTGCGGGGGCGGAAGATATATCTGACGGTAAATACATTGCTGAAAGAGCAGGAGATAGAGAAAGAATTGTATGATTTTTTGCTGCCTCTTTATGTGGCCGGGATCGACGCGGTGATCGTACAGGATTTGGGCGTCATGCAGTATATTTCCCGCCACTTTCCCGGGCTGCCTATCCATGCCAGTACTCAGATGACGGTTACCGGTGTGTATGGAGCGAAACTTCTGGAGGAGTGCGGGGTGTCCCGGGTAATCCCGGCCAGAGAACTGTCTCTGGAGGAAATAAGGGCGATTCGCAGAGAGACTTCCCTGGAGATCGAAGTGTTTGTCCATGGCGCACTCTGCTACTGTTATTCGGGTATGTGCCTGTTCAGCAGTATGATCGGAGGCCGCAGCGGCAACCGGGGGCGCTGCGCCCAGCCCTGTCGTCTGCCTTACAGAGTTTTTGACGGCGATAAAGAGGTAAATTCCAAGAAAACGGCCTACGTCTTAAGTCCCCGGGACATGTGCGCCATCCGTCTGCTGCCGGAGATCATTGAGTCCGGCGTCTGTTCCCTGAAGATCGAGGGGCGGATGAAAAAGCCGGAGTACACGGCAGGAGTGGTCAGTGTGTACCGCAAGTATCTGAACCGCTATCTGGCCGGGAAATCTACGGAGGTATCCCGGAAAGACGAGGAGATCCTGATGGATCTGTACAACCGGGACGGATTTCATGAGAGCTATTTCAAGCAGCATAACGGCCGCCGTATGATGGCCATGGAGAATAAGAAGGCTTCCGACAAGGCAAAGGCGAGAAATGAGAAGCTTTTTTCCGAGATCCGCAGCGAGTATATGGAAAAGGAGCTGCAGGTGCCTGCGGAGGCAAAGCTGGTGGTAAGGCAGGGGAAACCGGTAAAACTCACTTTGAGCGCCGGCGGCAAGTCTGTGGAGCTGACAGGTCCCGTGGCAGAACCGGCCAAATCTCAGCCCCTGGGCCACAAGCAGCTGGAGAAACGGGTCAATAAGACCGGTAAAACGGATTTCGTGGTGGTAAAACGGGAAGTGGATATGAAAAAAGACATATTCCTTCCCATAAAAGAGGTCAATCAACTGCGCCGGGATTGCGTGGAGGCTCTCAGGGAAGCTCTGCTGGCCCCGTACAGGCGAAGTATACCGGAGCGTTCTGCAGAAGAACAGGTACCGGTGGAAAACAAACGGAGCCATTGGAAGGGGTTCTCCGTGCTGGTCTCTACGATGGAACAGTTCAAGGCCGTAGTGGAGTGTGAGTATCCGATAAAACGGATTTATGTGGAGCTGTCTCTGTACCGGGAGGACAGTTCGGCCTGCCGCAGGCTGATGCGGGGGCAAAAGACCGAATATTATCTGGCGCTGCCCCATGTACTGCATCGCCAGTATGTGAATGATCTCAGGCAGGAGGCGGCCGGCTATCTGGCGGACGGTTTTGACGGTTTTCTTGCCCGGAATCTGGAGGAATATGCCCTTCTGCGCCGTCTGTCCATGGAAAAGAAAACCTGGCTGGATTATTCTGTATATACCATGAACCGGGAGGCCCAGGGATTTTTCCGCGGCAGAGGAGTGGAAGGAATGACTGCCCCGGTGGAACTGAATCAGAAAGAGCTGGGTGAGCTGGATAACCATGACGTGGAGCTGATCATTTACGGCTATCAGGTGCTGATGGTCTCTGCCCAGTGTACCAGGAAGAATACGGCCTTCTGTGACAGAAAAAAAGCGGTGTTGACGCTGAAAGACCGAAAGAACGTTCCGTTTACGGTACAGTGCCATTGTGATTTTTGTTATAATCTGCTGTACAATTCTCTGCCCCTGGGTCTTTTGAAGGAGCGGGATGAGGCTGCACAGCTCGGTTTTTGCGGAGTGCGGCTCCAGTTCACTCTGGAAGATGCCAGAGAGGCTAAATCCGTATTGAAAATGTTCGCGAAGGCTTATGGGGACAAACGTGTGGTTCAGCAAGGGCGTATTTTTACTCATGGGCATTTCAAAAGAGGAGTCGAATAAGGATATATGATATCAATAATCGTGACACTGACAAAATATATGATCCTTCTGCTGATGCTCCTGTACACATTTCTTTGTTTTACCGTGTTTAATAAAAAGACGGAGAAGGGCAGGAAGAAGGCGCTCAGGAAACAGATCGTACTGATCATGTTTTTTCTGATGACTGCTTTTTTCGCGATGTTTCTGCAGACGAAGGAGATAGGGATGGTCATTCTGTTTGGTGAGATCACAGCCTACGTGATCGTCGTACAGATCTTATACCGTCTGGTCTATAAAAAGGCGTCTATTCTTCTGCTGAATAATATGTGTATGCTGATGAGCGTGGGCATTGTGATCCTGTCCCGTCTGAATTTCGGGCTGGCTCAAAGGCAGTTCCTGCTGATCACGGCCGGGACGGGCCTGTCGCTGCTGGTGCCGGTGATCGTCCGGAAGGTCAAGCTTCTGAAAGATCTGACCTGGCTCTATGGCGGTGCGGGAATCTGCCTTCTGGCAGCGGTTCTTGTATTAGCCCAGGTCTCCGGCGGCGCCAAATTGTCGGTGGGTATGGGAGAGGGCGGCCCCACTTTCCAGCTCTCTGAGCTGGTCAAGATCATCTATGTGTTTTTCCTGGCGGGGATGCTGACCAGGGATACGTCATTTAAGCATGTGGCTATTACAACCGTGGCTGCCGCTGCCCATGTGCTGATCCTGGTGGTTTCCAAGGATCTGGGTACGGCGGTGGTATTTTTCACGGCCTATCTGGTGTTGGTCTATGTGGCCACAAAGAATCCTCTCTATCCGCTGGCGGGATTGTCCGGCGGGGCCTTGGCTTCGGTGGGGGCCTACTATCTGTTTTCTCATGTACGGGTCCGTGTGCAGGCATGGCGGGATCCTTTTTATGATTATAAAGTCGGAGGCTATCAGATTGCCCAGGCACTGTTTGCGATCTGTGCGGGCGGGTGGTTTGGCACGGGGCTTTTTGAGGGTTCTCCCACGGCCATCCCGGTGGCTACCCAGGATTTTGCGTTTGCGGCTATCTGCGAGGAATTGGGCGGAATATTTGCCATCTGCGTAATACTGGTGTGTATGAGTTGTTTTTTGATGATCGTAAATATTTCCATGCGGCTGAGCAAAAAATTCTACAAACTGATTGCTCTGGGGCTGGGAGCAGAGTACGCCATTCAGGTATTTCTGACCGTGGGCGGCAACATCAAATTTATCCCTATGACCGGTATCACCCTGCCGCTGGTCAGCTACGGCGGCAGCTCCATGATCTGCTCTATTATGATGTTTGCCATCATCCAGGGGCTGTATATTCTGCGGGATGATGAGTATGAGCAAAGGGAACAGGAAAAAGCGCAGGCCGTGAGAAAAAGAAACGATACAATAAGAAAGACAAGGGGATATAGTTTAAATAATGAAGAAGAAAAATCACTCGAAGAAAAAATCAGCGAACAGACCGAAAAAAGCCTCAATTGGTAGGGAATATATTTTTATCTCCTATTTCTTTGTGGCGATTTTTGTGGCTATGATCGGCTACATGGTTTATTTCCAGTTCTGTCGGGCCAATGATTTTCAGAACAGTGTATACAATACCCGGGTTAACACGGCGGAGGAGAAGGTTATCCGTGGGCCGATCCTGGCCGCAGGCGGAGAGGCACTGGCGGAGACAAAGGTGGATAAGAAGGGGAATGAAACGCGGAATTATCCCTATGGGCGGATGTTTGCCCATGTGGTGGGTTACACCTCCCAGGGAAAGACGGGGCTGGAGTCTTCGGAAAATTTCAGTCTGCTTAATTCCAACGCTTTTATCCTTGAACAGATAAAAAACGAGTTTCAGGACGCGAAAAATATGGGGGACAGCGTGGTGACAACGCTGGATGTAGACCTGCAGAAGGCGGCTTATGAAGCTCTCGGTAAGAGCAACGGGGCTATCGTGGCCCTTGAACCGAAGACGGGTAAGATCCTGGCTATGGTCAGCAAGCCTGATTATGACCCGAACACTCTGGATCAGGATTGGGAGGCGTTGATTTCCGATGATTCCAATTCAAATCTGGTAAATCGGGTCACTTCGGGGCTCTATCCACCGGGATCTATATTTAAAATTGTGACGGCCCTTGCCTACGTCCGGCAGTATGGTTCTACAGACAGCTTTAATTTTGACTGTGACGGTGCGCTGACTTCCAATAATTTTACGCTTCATTGTTATGATGGCGCAAAGCACGGGAAGGAGAATTTTACGGATATCTTTGCAAATTCCTGCAATACGGCTTTTGCCTCCATCGGTATGTCTTTGAAAAAGAGTGTTTTTACCGAGACGGCGGAAGGTCTGCTTTTCAATACGGAACTGCCCCTGTCCCTGGGCCACCAGAAGAGTCGTTTTACTCTGGATAAAGATTCCGGCAACCCGCTGACTATGCAAACTTCAATCGGCCAGGGAAATACCCTGGTAACTCCGATCCATATGGCCATGATCACGGCTGCCATTGCCAATGACGGGCTGTTGATGAAACCTTACCTGGTAGATCATGTGGAAAATAACAGCGGCGATTTGGTTCTCAGTTATGACAGGGAAGCTTATGGCATGCTGTTAGATCAGGACGAAGCCAAACTGTTGCAAAAGTTGATGGAAGCCGTGGTGGAGGATGGTACGGCTAAAACACTGAAAAACAGCAAATATGATGTGGCAGGAAAGACCGGTACGGCGGATTACAGGGATGAGGACGGAGATCCCCACTCCTGGTTTGTCGGATATTCCGGCGGAAACGCTCCTGAGCTGGCTATAGCCGTTATCGTGGAGAGTTCCGGCAGTGGTGGAAAAGTGGCTGTTCCGGCGGCAAAAGAGGTCTTTGACGCCTTCTATAAGAATAAATAAATCCGGCGGTTGCAACCTTCTTTAAAAAAGGGTATACTGTAATGCAGACATAAGAAAACAGCCCATTACAGGAGGACTTGCAATGATCGAGGCAACAAGCTGTGGCGGGGTGGTAATTTATCGGGGAAAAATTCTTACTTTGTACAAAAGCTATAAAAATAAATACGAAGGCTGGGTTTTACCCAAGGGTACAGTTGAGGCGGGGGAAGAATATAAGGATACCGCTCTGAGAGAGGTCGCTGAGGAGGCCGGTGTCAATGCTTCTGTCATCAAATATGTTGGTAAGAGCCAGTACAGCTTTTCCGTGCCGGATGATGTGGTGGAGAAGGAAGTTCACTGGTATCTGATGATGGCCAACAGTTACCACAGCAAACCACAGAGAGAAGAATATTTTGTGGATTCCGGGTATTACAAATTCCATGAGGCATACCATCTGTTGAAGTTTTCCAATGAAAGGCAGATCCTGGAGATGGCCTACAGCGAATATCTGGATCTGCGGAAGGCGAATTTGTGGGGCACTCGGAAATATTTTTGAGAGAAAGAGGGAGAGTATCTCTCTCTCTTTTACTATGAATGGTCACAGTTATGTTAAAATGGTATAAAGAGCTGTATATTGGCAAACATGCAGAAAAGAGGATAGACAGATTCAGAAGCCGGATCGACCAGGGAAAACGGCTGCCGCGGATATGGTTGATCTCTCTGGCATCCAACGGCCGGGATCAACTGGATATTTTTGATGCCCGCAATCTGTATCAGCCGGCTTTCCGGGCCCGTTGTCCCATGATCGTGGGGGTGGCCTCAGATTACGGAGAGGCGTTGGAACTTGTGATCCGGATAGCAGACGACGTCTATCTGGGCCGTGGAGACGGGAATATCCGTGCCTGGCTGGAAGGCAGGGAGGAGCATCCGCAGGGTTTATGATGCATATACTGTTAATGATCTTAAAAATAATCGGCATAATACTGTTGGCGGTGGCAGGACTCCTGCTTCTGATGCTGCTTCTGGTTTTTTTCTGTCCGGTGGCATACCGGGGCAGATTTACCAGGAAGGCAGGCAGCATGACCGGCTCCGTATCTGTCACCTGGCTGTTTCGGCTGGTGTGGGTCACAGCGTCTTATGATAATGGGAATCACGGTTTTCGGATACGGATCTTTGGTATTCCCCTTGATGTGGTGAGTGGATGGCTGGCCGGACGGCGGGACAGGAAAGCCGGGAATCCTGGGAATCCTGGGAAGAAACCGGATAATGAAAAAGAAAAAAATACGGACTGCACGGAAGAAACAACGGATTTGAGTTCGGAAAAAAAATCTGGCCGGACGGAAAAGAAACCGTTTATTCTTGTGCGGATTTGGCGCAGAATCGTTTCTTTTTTCCGATTGCTGGCAGGCCTGCCAAAAAGGATTCTGCAGTCCATCCGCAGTTTTTTTCAAAAAGTTTCGGATATCCTGAAAAAAATAGTGCGTTTTCGGGAACTCTTATTCAGTGAGGAGTTTATCAGCGCTTTCGGTCTACTGCGAGGAAGTACAGGAAAGCTCCTGCGCCATATACGGCCGAGGAAGATACGGGGATATTTTAAATTCGGTTTTGAAGACCCCTACCATACGGGGCTGTGTCTGGGGGCAATATCCGTGATCTATCCCTGGTATCACAAGACGCTGAAAATAGAACCGGATTTTCAGCATAGGGTGCTGGAGGCAGATCTGTATCTCCGGGGACGGGTGTTCGGCGTGTATGCGCTATATATCTTCATCAAGGTATATTTTGATAAAAATATAAAATACATGATCAGGAAATTCAGGGACAAGGAGGCCCGATAGCAATGGCGGAAAATGGATTTAAGAACACAGTGGAATCATTGTTTGCAGGTATGGACAGTTTTCTGTCCACTAAGACCGTGGTGGGCGAAGCAGTAACTATTGGAGAGACGACGCTTCTGCCCCTGGTGGATGTGACCTTTGGCGTGGGCGCCGGCGCATTTCTGGACGGGAATAAAAACAGCGCGGGCGGCGGCATGGGCGGTAAGATGAGCCCCAGCGCGGTACTGGTCATCGGCCCCAACGGTACGCGGCTTGTCAACGTGCGTAACCAGGATGCTCTGACTAAGATCCTGGATATGGTCCCGGATCTGGCGGATAAATTTGTGAAAAAGGATCTTCCCGAGGAGTGTTCAAAAGAAGAGTAAGCGCATATGCTGTAATAAGAATCGGCCCGCAGGTGCCATATGAATCAACTGCTCGGTTTTTTGTTTTTTTGGCTGGGATTTGGTATGCTGCTTCAGATGCTTTTACCGGACTGCATATGGACATTCTGTCTGTCGGCTGTCTTGATGCTGGTGGGATATCATATGTTTTGCCGGGATAAATAGGGAGGATAGAGGGATGCAATATATATTAGAAAATAAAGAGCTGCAGGCCACGTTTCGTACACAGAGTGCGGAACTGGTCTCGCTGGTTCGAAAAAGCGACGGTAAAGAGTTGATGTGGCATGGGGATCCGGCTTACTGGGGATGGTCGTCCCCGGTATTGTTTCCCTTTGTGGGGAGCGTACTGGACAAGACGTACCGTTATCGGGGGAAAGAATACCATGTCAACCAGCACGGCTTTGCCCGCAACCGGGAGTTTGAGCTGGTATCTCAGAATGAAAAGGAGCTGGTGTTCCGGCTGACAGATTGTGATGCGACCAGGGAAATCTATCCGTTTGCTTTTTGCCTTGATATTCAGTATGTTCTGGAAGATTCCAGGTTAACGGTGAATTGGATTGTGAAGAATCCGGCCGGGGAAAACATGTATTTTTCCATAGGAGCCCATCCGGCTTTTCTGGCTCCCCTGGCTGCCGGAGAGAAACAGAGTGACGGATATCTTTGTTTTCCGGATGTCAAGGAGGACGAGCTTACTTATCACAGGATTGATCTGTCCGTGGGCGGGATCGCCCCGGAGAAATACATATTGCCGGTCAAGGACGGAAAGTGCCGGATTCAAGAGGGAATGTTTGATAAAGATGCCCTGATTTTTGAGGACAGGCAGGCAAAAAGCCTGGGACTGGCGGGCGGAGACGGTAAGCCTTATGTGATGCTGCATTTTGACACCCCGCTCTTTGGCATTTGGTCCCCGGCGGGGAAACAGGCACCATTTATCTGTCTGGAACCCTGGTACGGGCGCAGCGATGCCGTGGGATTTAGCGGTTCGCTGGAAGAACGGGAGTACGAGATGTGCCTTGAACCGCAGGAAGAATTTCATGGCGGGTATGTGATAGAAGTATTTTGATCAGGTCGAATCAAGATATGCGATTCATAGTGGCTGTTGGAACAAAAACGGACAAAGGAGAATGGGTATGGGGGTAATTAGAGATTACGAAGAGAAAATGGATGTAGAGATGTTGCTTGGTCACGTAAAGAGTGCGCGGGCTTCCCGGTACAGCGATGATGCAGAAGATCTTTTGGATCAGGTTCGGGAGGCGGATGCCCTGCATCCGGTGGCGGTCTGCCGCGGAGCAAAAATCACTGAAATTACAGACGGGGCGGTTTATATTGATGATATTCCGTTCCGAAGCACCTTGCTGGTAAAAGAAGCGAAGGTGGGAGATACGGTGTATCCCTGCCTGATCACCGCAGGACGGAAACTGGATGAGCTGGGGCCGAAGCTGGACGATGTGATGCTGGAATTTCTGAACGGGATCCTGATGACGGCCTGTCTGGACGACGGCCTGATCGAGATCTCGAAGGAGATCGTGGGAGACTGCAGGGGCGGGCGGATGCTCATGGTGAAACCGGGGATCGCAGGGAGCTGCGAGCTTGGCGAGCAGGAGCGGATCCTGGAGATGCTGCCGGGCGCCATGGCGGAGGCGGGCGTGATCCTGGGAGACGACGGGATGCTGCGTCCGGCTTACAGCAGCACGGCGGTACTGTATCTGGCGGAAGGAGAGAACAATCTCTGCACAGACTGGGAAGACCCGAAAGAACGGGCTGCCTATGTACAGGAATTGAATGTGATCGCGGGGCATGTGTGAGTTTAGGCAGGACTGTATTCCGTGCATGGATTCTATGCCGTTTTATCTGAAAATAATAAAGTTTTTATCGTTTCTGCTGTTATCCTGTTTGCTGTGGGTTCTGTTGCCAGCCAATATCTCAGCTAAAGAGGCGCAGACAGGAGAAAATGATCTCCCGGAAAAAGGATCGGGGATCACTGTCCTGGCCGATGGGTCTGTCTCTGGTGATTGCGGAGAAAACGGGAACAATGTGACATGGAGGCTGAAAAACGGAACGCTGACGATAAGCGGAAAGGGAAAAATGCAAGATTATGTCAGACTTCCTTTTGTTCCGTGGAGCGGGCGGTTCATTAAGAAAGTTGTTATCACTGATGGAGTAACATCGATTGGAAATTATGCATTTTATGAGTGCCATGATATCGTCAGTATAGAGATCCCGGTGAGTGTGACCGCTATTGCGTCTGCTTTTGTCTGCGATAGTCTGGCAGATATATATTATGGCGGGGGTGCAAAGGAGTGGAGATCTATATCCATCGAAGAACAGGGCAGAACCTTTTATCAGGCAAAAGTTCATTATGCATCAACGCAGCCGCCGGCCAAAAAGAGCAATATCAAAACGGCTGAGAGAAAAAAAGTGTCAAAGCTGGTAAAGGCATTGGACAATTTTGTGTTCTATAGCCTGGAAAGATATTTTCTGCAGAATCCCCAAAAGCGGAGCTGCACGGTGAAGATGGACGGACAGGCTATGATGACGGCAGCGGCGGTCTCCACAGATTATTGGAAGAATAAAATAGTGAAAGACCGTTCGGCTAATGGGGATGGGTATATCATCTATAAACTGTCTTCCGCAAAATTGAAAAAACGATGTAAAGATCTATTCGGAAAGACGGTATCGGTCTCAAAATTGAGAAAAAAGAGAAAGCAGCAGGACACATGGTCTCTATACCAAAAGTCCGGGACGCCGTATCTGTACTGCGTCACGACAGAAAATGATACGGATCTGGTCAGGAAATCCCTGTCAGTGAAGAAAAACGGCAGATCCTATACGGTAACAGAGAAAATGTATTTGGGGCATTGGGGTATGTCTGATACCGCAGATCCCAATTATGCCATTACTTTTCAGGTGAAAAAAAGTACGGTGTCTTCTTTTGGTTATGTGGTAAAAGGTATGAGAGTCAAACGGATCTGATTGTTTTGTACGTCAAGGCCGAAAACTGTAGCGGTTTTCGACCTTGACGTTTTATGTCTGCCTTATTTAGTCAAGATTTATTGCGGATCATTTCTTTTCAGACGGCATCAACCATCCGGTATGGTCTGTGTGCAGCAGTTTATGCGCTTTGTGGGACAGCGGTTTGTCCAGGTACTGGTCATACAGCGCGATCACAGAGGGATTCTCGTGGGAGAAACGCAGCGGATTCTTTTTATCCAGGTCGTAGAGCTTTGCGCCGCGGGCTCCCGCCATTTCGCAGCCCTCCGTGATGGGCTGGCCGCCGCCTCCCGCGCAGCCGCCCGGACATGCCATGACTTCGACAAAGTCATATTCCGCCTCCCCGGCCCGGATCCGTTCGATCAGTTTTCTGGTATTTCCGAGTCCGTGTACGACGGCTGCCCGTACCGGGATGCCCGCGATCTCAAGATCTGCCTCCCGGATACCGTCAAGCCCGCGTACTATCTGGAAAGCGTCCGGTTTCGGATTTTCCTTGTTCAAGGCGTAATAGGCCGTCCGCAGCGCCGCTTCCATGACGCCGCCCGTGGCACCGAAGATAACGGCAGCGCCGGTGCCGGTGCCGAGGGGCGAATCGAAATCTTCTTCGTCCAGGGTCGCCGGAGTGATCAGTTCGCTTCGCAGCATCCGGTCAAATTCCCTTGTGGTGAGCACGGCATCCACGTCACGTTCCGCATCGGAATCGTTGATGTTCGGCAGTGCGCATTCCGCTTTTTTAGCCGTGCACGGCATGATAGATACACAGAAGATTTTTTCCGGGTCGACGTCCAGTATCTTTTCCGCAAAATAGGTCTTTGCCACTGCGCCGAACATCTGCTGCGGGGATTTGGCGGTTGAGAGCTGTTCTGTCATGTCCGGATACTGGGATTTGAGGAAGCGCACCCATCCCGGGCAGCAGGAGGTGAACATCGGCCATTGGTATTTTTCGCGGTGTGTCATGCGCTCAAGAAATTCATTGGCCTCCTCCATGATGGTCAGATCAGCGCTGAAATTTGTGTCAAATACATAATCCATGCCCAGCGCACGGGCCGCCGCGGCCATGCGTTTTTCGGTTGCCATATCTTCCGGCAGGCCCAGTCCTTCGCCCCAGGCCGCGCGCACGGCCGGCGCGATCTGCGCAACGACGATCTTTTCCGGGTCGTTGACGGCATTCATGACTTTCCGCACATCGTCCCTCTCGCGGAGTGCGCCGGTGGGGCAGTGGGTGATGCACTGTCCGCACAGGGCACAGTCCGCCTCCGTGATACGGCGCTGCTTTGACACGCCCACGCTGGTTCGTTTTCCGGTGTTGATAATGTCCCAGATGTTCAGGGACTGGACTTTATCGCAGATCTGCACACATCGCATACATTTGATACATTTGCTGGCACTGCGGATCAGCGGAAAATGCAGATCCCAATCATTTTTCTCATAATTCTGCTGGAAGGGTACGTCGTTAATATTCATGTCTGCACAGATTTTCTGCAGGGAGCAGCTGCCGTTCCTCTGGCAGGCGGCGCACCTGAAATCATGCTGAGACAGAATGATCTGCAGATTCATTCGGCGTGCATAATGGGCTTTCAGGCTGCTGGTATACACGACCATTCCTTCTTCCACTTTCGTATTGCAGGAGGCCACGAGAGCTTCTTTTCCCTCAATTTCCACACAGCAGATGCGGCATGCGCCGATCTCGTTCAGGTCTTTCAGAAAACAGAGTGTGGGGATATGTATGCCTGCCGCGGCGGCGGCATTTAATATTGTCGTGTCCTCGGGCACCTGTACATTTTTATGATCGATTGTCAGATTTACCATTTATCCTGTCTGCCTCCTCTCAGTACGCCGCATCCATGGCGGTCACAACGCAGGCAGCGGCTCGCCTCCTGCAGTGCCTCTTCGTCGCTCATCGTATATTCAATACCCTCAAAGTTGTCTTTGCGGGCCCAGGATTCTTTCTCGGCCAGATTTACGCGGCCGCAGGGAATCTTATCATTCAAAAGCGGTTCCGGGATATCCACGTCCACAGAGATCTCATGATTATATCCCAGGAATTCGTCGATATTGGCAGCGGCCGTTTTTCCCGCCGCGATGGCCTTGATGACGGTGGCCGGGCCGGTCACGCAGTCACCGCCCGCATATACGCCTACCCGGTTCAGTTTGCCGTAGGCGTCCGCCTGCAGCTGTTTGCGGCGGGTAGGGATGCCGGCTTTCTCAAAAGGCTCCGACACAATGTCCTGACCGACGGCCATCAGGATCACGTCGCATTCCAGGCGTTCTTCCTCTTTGGCAGCTTTCCGGGGAGCCGGCCGGTCGCCCCGGACCCGGCCGATGATCTGGGGCTGCACCCACAATGCTTTTGCGTTGCCGGATTCGTCTGCTTCGATGCGCAGCGGCGCTTTCAGTGTCAGAAGTTCGATTCCCTCCGCGATGGCGCCCTCGACCTCTGCGGGCAGCGCCGTCATGTCCTCCTTACGCCGTCGGTAGACGATGCTGACTGTCTTCGCGTTGGAACGAATGGCCGTCCGGGCGCAGTCCATGGCCACATTGCCGCCGCCAACGACAACGACCCGTTTTCCGGTAAAATCAGGATATTTTTCATCACCGATCTCACGGAGCATCTGAACCGCCGAGATCACATTGCCGCTGTCCTCACCTTCCAGATTCAGCCTTTTTTCTGTATGGGCGCCGATGGCGATAAATATGGCATCGTATGTATTCGTGAGTTCATTGAACGCTTCTGTGCCTACAGGTGTATTCAGCTTCACCTCTATGCCGGTGGACAGGATAGCGTCCAAATCCTCCTGAAGCCTTTCCCGCGGGAAACGGTAGTTGGGAATGCCGTAGCGCAGCATACC
>DPJQ01000207.1:14005-14928 GCA_003542935.1 Lachnospiraceae bacterium
AATGCCGTAGCGCAGCATACCGCCTAACCGGGCTTTTTCTTCAAAAACGGTGGTCTGATGTCCCATAAGCTGCAGGAAATAAGCCGCTGTAAGTCCGGCCGGACCGCCGCCGATGATTGCCACTTTCCGCCCGGTGGATGGGGCGCATGCCGGAACCGGAACTTTGTCGGCACGGGCTTTGTCCATGACATAGTGTTTAATGCCGCGGATGTTGATGGCATCGTCGATCATCGTCCGGCGGCATCTGGATTCACAGGGATGCTCGCAGATCAGGGCGCATGCTGTGGGGAAGGGATTATCCTTTCGGATCAGACGTACCGCGTCCTCGCAGCGCCCTTTTCCTGCCAGCGCCACATAGCCCGGGATGTCCACGTTGGCCGGACACAGCGTTACACAGGGGATGGGCTGCTCGAAGGTACCTGTACACTGGTGTTCTTTGATATGGGAGATATAATCCTCCACAAAACCGTCAAGGCCGGCCAGCACCATGCGGGCCGATTCAAAACCGATGGCGCAGTCAGCCGAATTCTTGATGTTTGTCGCCGTATGCTCGATGAGTTTCAGCGTTTCCATCGTTGCCGTATTATCCAGGACGCTCTCCAGAAGCTCTTCCAGGATGCCGAGCCCGATGCGGCACGGTACACATTTCCCACATGTCTGTGCGTGACAGACTTTGAGAAATGCAAGCTGCATATCCACCGGACAGACGCCCGGCGGGTTTGCGATGATGCGCTGGGTAAATTCCTTCATTAACTTTTCGGTGGTGGAATTTACCTTATCCGTAGATGTGATTGATAACCTGCTCATTTTTTTTCCTCCGCAATGATTGAAACTGCATTTAGTGCCTCCGGTAGATAATATCCGTATACATTTACCGGAGCTGTTTTGGATGGATTTTGTAAAATATTTTGTTTTTTATAACA
>DPJQ01000100.1:0-1979 GCA_003542935.1 Lachnospiraceae bacterium
TATTATTATCAGATTATTTTTTATTATATTATTTAATTCCCTGTTATAATTATAATTTTCAATCTACTTTTATTCGTGAAAATGCCTTTTTTCTATACCGGAAAATGCCATACTCCGCAAAAAGCCGAAAAACCGTGCCCCAAAACGGCAGTTATATTTTATATTCCCAAAAGATATAATAATTTTATCATGAACCGGAAAGAGAGCGAACCCATGACCAGGACAATAGGGATCGGGGTCCAGGATTTCGGCAAACTATGGGCAAAAAATAATTTTCATGTGGACAAGACAGGCTTCATCAAAGGAAACGCCTTCAAAGAGGCAAGAAAAAATATCTGCCGCATCACCGAAGAACAATATAATAAAAAAGAGTATCTGTTAAAAGGCGATCTGTTAAACGAAAAAGAAAAAGGATTTTATCAGGAAGTTTCGGCAGCAATGCCGGACACGGCGGCAGTCGCCCTCCGAATGAAGTGCTGATCAGCTGCCAGGAGAGCTGACGTCTCTTTTTTTATCATAAAATCTGCCCATGCACCGGAAACCGTTCCCGATGCATGGGCCTTTTCATGTTTTCTATATGTATATGCTTATATCGGCGTAACCCTCTCTATCTGCACCGCATCGATCATTCCCGCGATCTCTAACGGGCCGGCCATCTGGCTGCCCTCCAGCTGGATCGATGCATTGGCCGCCGCCATGCCCATGCGGAGCATGGATTCCGGGCCATTCCCCTGCAGAATTTGCAGGGCCATCGCCGCCACCAGAGCATCCCCGGCCCCCTGCAGACCGCGTATATGGGCATCCACCTCCACACACCTGGCGTACCAGCAGCTTTCCTCTGCCGCCAGCACCGCGCCCTCCGGCCCCATGGACACACAGACCATGGGTACACCGGACCGGCGGATCTTTTCGGCCTCCCGGGCAATCTCCTCCACCGTTTCGAGACGGCGACCCGCCAACTGGAAAAATTCCTCCAGATTGGGTTTGATCAAATCCGGACAGGCAGCCACTCCCTGGCGGAGCAGCTCGCCGGACGCATCCAAAATCGTAAATATTTTCCGTTTTTTGCCTTCACGGATCAGCTGTCCGTAAAGGCTCGTCGGTACACCGGCAGGGGCGCTGCCGCTCACCACCATGACCGATCCCTCTTCCAGGTCATCAAGAATGCCACAGATCTGTTCCTGTACTTCCCTGGCCTTCTCGATGCTCACCGGATGGCCGTTCTCATTCAGCTCCGTCATCTCTTCCGTAGCCGCGTCCAGAATCTTGATATTGGTCCGCAGATTACCGGATACCTCCGTGAGTACGCAGGGAATATCTCTCTTCTGCAGTGCATCCCGAACATGTACCCGTCCGTCCATAAAATCAAACCCTGCCGCAATCACCGGCGCATCCATATTTCTGAGCAGTGTGCAGACATTGATCCCCTTTCCTGCCACATCTTTTCTGGCTTTTTTAACCGGATTTTTTTCGCCTTTGGAAAACGCGGGTACGGTAATTGTGTAATCCACACAGGGATTCAGCGTAACAGCCAAAATTTTTTTCATTCCATTCCCCTATTCTCAGCAGATCTCGCAGATCCATCCCTCGGGAGCTTTGATGCTGCCCATCTGGATGCCGGTCAGCGTATCATACAGTTTTTTCGTCACAGGGCCCATATCCGTCATCCCGCTGGGCAGACAGATCTCTTTTCCGTGATCTACAATCTTACCCACCGGGGAGATCACTGCCGCCGTCCCGCACAAGCCGCACTCGGCAAATTCCCTGACTTCCTCAAAGGGCACCTCCCGCTCCTCCGCTTCCAGTCCCAGATATTCCTTCGCCACGTACATCAGCGAACGGCGGGTGATGGAGGGCAGGATGCTGCCGGACTTGGGCGTCACCACCTTATTGTCCTTCGTCACAAAGATAAAGTTCGCGCCGCCGGTCTCCTCCACCTTTGTCCTGGTGGCAGCATCCAGATACATGTTCTCGTCATA
>DPJQ01000100.1:2345-2519 GCA_003542935.1 Lachnospiraceae bacterium
GGCCTGTGCCGTGGGGCGCCGCCCGATCGTAATCGCTGACACGGATAGTCAGGGGTTTCACGCCTCCCTTGAAGTAGGGGCCCACCGGCGTACAGAACACGCGGAACTGATACTCAGCAGAAGGGCTCACACCGATCACCGGTCCGCTGGCAAACATGAAGGGACGGATGTACA
>DPJQ01000100.1:2809-3202 GCA_003542935.1 Lachnospiraceae bacterium
AAACATGAAGGGACGGATGTACAGCGTGGCGCCGGAACCGTAGGGCGGCACATAGTCGCTGTTAGCTGCAACCACCTGCTTTACAGCCTCCACCCATTTATCCTCCGGATACACCGGCATTTCCAGGCGGCGGCAGGTATCGGCCATACGGGCCGCATTCAGATCCGGGCGGAAGCAGACGATTCTGCCGTCCTCTGTAGTATATGCCTTCAATCCCTCAAAACAGGACTGGGAATACTGCAGCACGCCCGCACACTCAGACATCTGTACCGTTGCGTCCGTACTCAGACCTCCTTGATCCCAGGCACCGTCCTTATAGTTGGACACAAACCGTTTTGTGGTGGGCATATAGCCAAAACCCAGATTCCCCCAGTCGATATTTTTCTTTTCCAT
>DPJQ01000100.1:3483-3683 GCA_003542935.1 Lachnospiraceae bacterium
CCAGTCGATATTTTTCTTTTCCATCTTCATCAACGTCCTTTCTATGATCTGTCCCGGGGACAGATACGTAATATATTAAAATTTTACGCTTTTAAAACAGATTTATTTTATACCCATCCGCAAAACACGTCAATATTCCCGGAGAAATTCTCATAAAAAAGTAACTTCCCTGTTATTTTTCACACCCGAGCCACGCACTC
>DPJQ01000242.1:0-1096 GCA_003542935.1 Lachnospiraceae bacterium
AAGAATATCAAACTATGGGAAACAGCCTCAGCCTATGGGATATAGATACCAGTGGAGACCTGGAGTTTCATTTTTCTTCTATGGCAGATGTTGCCCAGGCAGCGGAACAGCTCCGTTCCTTTTACAGCTGGTATGAGGCACAGCCCCACGCCGGACCTCCCCACTATGCCGTCTTGGAGTTGGACGGCCTGCCTCTTCCCTCCGGCGATCCTATCACGAATCGAACCCGCCTCAATACCTCTGCTGTTCTAGCCTCCGACTTCCATGTGTCCTTCTGCCGCAACGCTGCGGAGATGGAAGAACTGTGCGCCGGGATGATCAAATCCTATTACACCTTTTATCGTCTGCCCTGCGCTGACTTTTCAGAGGAGGACTTGGATGCCTTTGCCCAGGAGAATTGGGACCCGGCCTGGGCGGAAGGCGGGGTCCGTTCTACCGTGCCCCACTTGTCCCGGGACAGCAAATCAGTTCCAGTATCACTCTTTTCCGGTATCGGAGCAGTACCCTATGCTGGCTCTGGATTAGAGTTTTCTTATATCAGCTATGGCGGCTTGTTCGAGCTGCTGAATCGACTGGGACTGGAACCGGCGGGAGAACTGGAACACTTCACGGTCACCGGTGTTGACGGCGTTGTATATGAATTCTCCTACAGTTTCCACAAGACGGAGCAGGGTGAAACGTGGTGGTACTATATCCAGAATGGAATTGCGGAGCCTGCCCAA
This sequence comes from Lachnospiraceae bacterium, assembly GCA_003542935.1. Taxonomy (GTDB): domain Bacteria; phylum Bacillota; class Clostridia; order Lachnospirales; family Lachnospiraceae; genus UBA11957. Next base: position 723 of record DPJQ01000242.1, read on the forward strand.
TATTCCTCTTTTATGTATGGTAACGGGTATCCAATCCTGCGGGTCGGTGGAGCGGCGTTCCAGGCTGTTACAGGGCTGACATTTTATGAATAGCAGCACATCTGCCAGTTTTTGGCGCTAATCTTACTTTCGTCGGCTATCATTCTGCTTTTTTGAAAACATCCAATGTGTGCGAAGTGCCTATGGCGATGTAATTTCCGCATTTACTAAATCCAAATGCCTTTATTTCATAGTCTTCAAAGATAACGGTACATTTTTCGGGATTTAGAGTATATAAAGTATAATTGGGCATAAATATGATTTTCTCCATGGGCCAAAAAGGAGCAACTGGCATCAATATATTTCCATCTTTGGAATATCGCCGCAAACCGCCG
>DPJQ01000242.1:1458-3203 GCA_003542935.1 Lachnospiraceae bacterium
TTTTCTCCCATCCGTCAGGAATACCCACAGGGATACGCTGAACGATGTCCAGGAGCATTTTTCTGTTCGCATCTTCCATATCACCGATGTTCATGATGCCCTCCGTTTCCTATTGTTTCAACTCCTGCTCAAAGTCACAGGCTGCTGTTGTCTCAATCTGCTTCTCGCGCAAAAAGGCCGTCAGGTTCCGGATGCAGTGGATATACTCCGTCCGGTCCTCCGTCACCGCCCCCAGATCGGCGTAATATCTCCAAAACAAGAAATCCCAAGAACCTGGCACATATTCATCGTTCCCTATGAGATCAAGCTCCAACAGTTCAGTTCGGATAGTCCGTATTCCCTGTTTGACACCTCGCAGATGGAGATTGAGCAAATCCAGAAGTTCTTCCTTAGACATGTCTGCGCGGATGAAAAGTTTGCAGTACCAATCAGGTTCCATATAGCTCTTTACTCCTCCTCAACGCCATAGATTGTTTTATCAATGTCCGCCAGGATCGTTTCCACGGTATTCCGATAGACTATGTTATCATTTTCATCAAACTTCTTATCGTATGGGGAGAAAGATGTATATTCAGATAAAGATTCTGCGTCCGGAATACCATGAGCCGCATCGTAGAATCTAATCACAAACTTTATGGGCTTATAAGCCGGGTGGGAAAAATAGTCCAAGTAACAGGACAGCGGATACTCGCCAGCCAGTTGCTCCCGTATCTCCAAAACCGTTGTTACAATATCCTCCGCCGTTTCCTGTGTGATTGGGATCCCGAAGCCTCCACCTTGCAGATGTTGACTTTTCAAGTGTTCCGCAATATTCCCGGAGCTCATGGTAAAGAAATGGTCGATCTCATTTTCCGTCAGGAGTGTGTCAAACCGCTCCAAGAAATAATCAAAGGCATAGGTGTCTGTTATACCGCTGCTGTAACGCATGGGAAGCGAATCGCCTCCCCAGCTTTTGGTGACCGTTGAGTGAACCCAAAAGGCTCGTTCCTGATCCTCAGCCGGAGCGGCCAGATAGAGTCTGCACCGTAAGGTTTTATCTTTTGTTTTATATTCACAGTTATTGATCGTTTCCAAAATGACAAATTCCGCCCCGTCATATCGTTCCGACAGCCGGGAGAGGACTTCTTCCTCTGTCAACAACGGTGTCAAGGGGCCGCAGGCGGATAACAGGAGGCTTGCCAAAAGTATCAGGCCTGCTATGGGTTTCCAGTTTCTCATTGCACGCTCCAATCTGCACGCTAAGAGTGTGCGCTTATATGAAATACTTCTTTGCCGAATCGTTCATATATCACGAATATGTCCCCGCACCACTCCGCCTTCGCATACAGCTGGCTGCCCAGCCTGTCAACATAGCGGGTGCCGCCGTCCATGGTTTCTTGACGGCAGGTGACGCCTTTCCGGTCTGCGATCCTGATACGCCATCCCTCTCCTGTCTCAGCGGAAAGAACCCGCTCCACATACGCTGTCATTCCGGTATCCCCATCTCGTTTGGTCAGCTTGCCAATGCGATCCTCCCGCACAAAACGGCGACTAACAATATGGTCAAAGGCCCCTTCTATTTTCCCGATGACGTCCTCGGAACAGTAATTCCGCTTTGCGATATCTAACATCGCATTTCTCAAAATCCCCCAAAGCACCATCGGCTCTGCGTCCTCGTCAGCATCCGCAATCGTATCTATTTCTACTTGATTCACTTGATACCCAAATTGATGTAGGCTAAAACAAGAGAAAATGCGTTGTGTATG
>DPJQ01000284.1:0-2643 GCA_003542935.1 Lachnospiraceae bacterium
CGGGTATATTCCGACATCTAAATAAATCCCCTGCCTTGACAATAAAAACCGTCCCGGATCCACACATCCTGATCTTTTAGAATCAGTTGATCGATCCCATGGACGGTTTTTTCCTGCCCTGCTTTCTGCAATACGCTTTACACGTCAAAAGTTTCTTTCAGTTTCTCTTTAAAAGATTTCTTCCGCCCCTCCGTCTTCTCTGTGGTACGGCCGTTCGTCACATCGTCAAAATGCCTGAGGGCCTCCTTAGCCTCATTGCTCAGATCCTTGGGCACCTGAACCACCAGCGTCACGTAATGGTCACCACGGATATTTTTATTTCTCAAGGATGGTATACCTTTGCCCTTCAGACGAATGCGGGTATCGGTCTGTGTACCGGGCTTCACTTCATATTCCACCTCGCCGTCCACAGTACTGATGCGGATCGTACCACCCAGGGCCGCCTGGGCATAGGTCATGGGAGCAGTAGAGTAGATGCTCATATCCTGCCTCTGGAAGATCGGGTGGCGGGCTACCTGTACTTCCACCAGCAGATCGCCCCGGGGACCGCCGTTCACACCCGGCTCGCCTTTATCACGGATACGGATGCTCTGGCCGTCGTCGATACCGGCCGGAATCGACACCTTGATCTTCTTTCTCTGAGAAATATAGCCCTCCCCACGACATTCCGGACACTTGTCCTTGATGATCTTACCTGTACCACGGCACTGCGGACACTCCTGTACGTTACGGACCATACCGAACATGGACTGCTGGGTATACACGATCTGTCCGGAGCCTTTACACTTCGGACACGTTTCCGGGGATGTTCCCTTTTTCGCTCCCGTGCCGCCGCACTTGGGACAGCTCTCCTTGAGACTGATCTCCAGCTCTTTCTCACAGCCGAATACCGCCTCCTGAAACGTGATATGGACAACGGCCCGCAGGTTGGCCCCTTTCATCGGCGCATTGCTGTTGCGGCGTCTGCTGCCGCCGCCGAACAAGTCTCCAAAGATATCTCCGAAGATATCTCCCATATCACCGCCAAAATCAAATCCGCCGAATCCGCCGGCCCCACCGCCGTTTTCAAAGGCCGCATGGCCAAACTGATCGTACTGGCGGCGTTTATCCGGATCACTTAAGACACCGTATGCCTCTGTAGCCTCCTTGAATTTCGCCTCGGCCGCCTTGTCTCCAGGATTCATATCCGGGTGATACTTCTTGGCCAGCTTTCGGTAGGCTTTTTTCAGCTCGGCATCATCGGCATTTTTGCCGACGCCCAACACCTCATAATAATCTCTTTTATCAGCCATGATGTTCACCTTTCCTTTTCTGTCACACAATCATCCCGGGACGGATGAACTTCCGCCCCGGGACCGCCTGATCTGACTGTTTTATACCTCTTTATAATCCGCGTCCACTACATCATCGTAGCCGGCTTCATTTCCGGAAGCGGCACCGCCCATATCCGGGCCGGGACCAGCCTGCGGGCCGCCCTGTCCGGCAGCTCCCTGGGTTTGCTCATACATCTTGGCGAAGAGCTTCTGGGCGCTCTCCATCAATTTCTCTTTTCCGGCTTTGACATCATTCACCTGGGAATCCGTCATGGAGCCGTCCACCGGCACAGCCGACAGTGTACTCTTCAAGGCTTCCAGATCTGCCTCCACAGCCGATTTATCTGCGGGATCCAGTTTGTCACCCACTTCTTTGATGGCGTTCTCCACCTGGAATACCATGGAATCCGCTTCATTCCTGGCATCTACAGCTTCTTTACGCTTCTTATCCTGAGCCTCGAACTCTGCCGCCTCTTTTACGGCTTTCTCAATATCATCATCGGACATATTGGAACCGGCCGTAATCGTGATATGCTGTTCCTTACCTGTACCAAGATCTTTGGCGGATACATTTACGATACCGTTGGCATCGATATCGAAAGTAACCTCGATCTGCGGCACACCCCTCCTTGCGGGCGGGATACCGTCCAAACGGAACTGGCCGAGGGATTTATTGTCTCTGGCAAACTGACGCTCACCCTGTACCACGTTTATATCCACAGCGGTCTGGTTATCGGCCGCGGTGGAGAAGATCTGGCTATGCTTGGTGGGGATCGTCGTATTTCTCTCGATCAATCTGGTGGCTACACCGCCCATGGTCTCGATGGACAGGGAGAGCGGTGTCACATCCAGCAGGAGGATATCGCCTGCGCCCGCGTCGCCGGCCAGCTTGCCGCCCTGTACGGAAGCACCCAGGGCCACACACTCATCCGGGTTCAGGTTCTTGCTGGGCTCATGGCCCGTCAACTGACGTACTTTATCCTGCACAGCCGGAATACGGGTAGATCCGCCCACCAGCAGTACCTTGCCAAGCTCGGAAGCATTCAGTCCCGCGTCAGACAGCGCACGGCGCACCGGCTCCGCTGTCATTTCCACCAGATCCCTGGTCAGCTCGTCGAACTTGGCCTTGGAAAGGTTCATATCAAAATGCTTCGGCCCCTCCTGGGTTGCTGTAATGAACGGAAGGTTGATATTGGTCGTGGTGGCGGAGGAAAGTTCTTTCTTTGCTTTCTCAGCGGCCTCTTTCAGCCTCTGGAGCGCCATCTTGTCATTGGAAAGATCCACACCCTCAGTTCTCTTAAACTCTGCCAGCATGTAATCGGTAATCTTC
>DPJQ01000284.1:2843-3045 GCA_003542935.1 Lachnospiraceae bacterium
CTCTGGAGCGCCATCTTGTCATTGGAAAGATCCACACCCTCAGTTCTCTTAAACTCTGCCAGCATGTAATCGGTAATCTTCTGGTCGAAATCATCGCCGCCCAGCTTGTTATTACCGGCTGTCGCCAGCACTTCAATCACACCGTCACCGATCTCAATGATAGACACATCAAAAGTACCGCCGCCCAGGTCATAGACCATGA
>DPJQ01000284.1:3339-7320 GCA_003542935.1 Lachnospiraceae bacterium
GCCCAGGTCATAGACCATGATCTTTTGCTCTTTCTCATTATCCAGACCGTAGGCCAGAGCTGCCGCTGTCGGCTCGTTGATAATACGTTTTACATCCAGACCGGCAATTTTACCGGCATCCTTGGTGGCCTGACGCTGAGCGTCATTGAAGTAGGCGGGAACGGTGATGACCGCGTCCGTCACTTTCTCACCCAGATATCCCTCCGCATCGGCTTTCAGCTTCTGCAGGATCATGGCCGAGATCTCCTGAGGAGAATATTTTTTGTCGTCGATGGTCACGCGATAGTCGCTGCCCATATGCCTTTTGATAGAAGCGATGGTCTTATCCGCATTTGTCACGGCCTGACGCTTGGCGGGCTCACCCACCAGACGCTCGCCGGTCTTTGTAAACGCCACAACGGAAGGTGTTGTCCTTGCTCCTTCTGTATTCGCGATAACGGTGGGCTGGCCGCCCTCCATAACAGCTACACAGCTATTTGTTGTACCCAAGTCAATACCAATAATCTTACTCATAATGTTTTCCTCCTCGACATTTATATAAATTGATTAGTTCGCAACTTTAACCATACTGTGCCGGACTACGAAATCTTTGTAGGTGTAACCTTTCTGAAACTCCTCTACGATCGTGTTTTCCCCGGCTTCCTCGTCTTCCACGTGCATCACTGCATTGTGGAAATCGGGATTAAACTCGCAGCCCAACGCCTCGATGGGTTTCACGCCCAGCTCATCTAAAGCAGTCAACATCTGCTTATAAACTTTATTCATGCCATCTACAAAGGGATCCTCCATCTGCTCCCCGGTGGCTGTGGATAAACCCCGCTCAAAGGAATCCACCACCGGAAGAAGCTTCTCCACGATCTCTTTAGCCCCGATAACATACATACTGGCCTTTTCTTTATCCGTTCTCTTGCGGTAATTATCAAACTCAGCCATCTGACGCTTGAGCTGATCTGTCAATTCCTCAATCTTTTCGTCCTTCACATCCTTTTTCTTAGCGAAAAATTTCTTTATCTTTTCCCCCTGGGTGGGCTCTTTGGGCTCTTTGGGCTCTTCCGCCCCGTCAGCCTGTGCCGCATCATCCGCATTCTGCTCCTCTGCGGCGCCCTCCTCCGGTATATCCTCCGCCTGTCCCTCCAGGGTTTCCTCCGTCATATCTTTCGCTGCATCTGTAAGGTTTTCTTCTGCATCTGCAGCTTTATTCCTGTCTTCTGCCATACCGTCTGCCTCTCCTAAAAAATTATTTTCATCCATCACTGCTCCGTGTCAAACAGTTCCATCTATCCATCATTATCCCGGAAAATTCTGTCCAACTGATTTTTCAGCGTTTTCAGGTTATCCATAACATTTTCATAATCCATACGCTTGGGGCCGATGATACCGATCGTCCCTTTCATCCCCTTGCCCAGATCATAGCTGGCCGTTACTACACTACAGTCTTTCATGGTCTGTACAGGGGACTCGTTTCCGATGTAAACCTGTATTTCCGTGCTGTCATTTTTCTCACCGATGGTCTCTCTGATCATATCTGCCAGAACCTCTTTCTCCTCAAAGGCGGAGATCAGCTCGCTGGCCCTGCCGGAATCACTCAGCTCCGGATATTTGAATATGTTGGTGGCTCCGCTGGTATACACCGGCACTTCTTCACTGTCCCCGGCGATAGCCTCCGCCACTGCGTCAATCACACTGGCTACTACCCCGCTGTGAATACCGGCTTCTTCCTTCATTTTAGTGATCAGCCCCAGACTGATCTCCTCACTGGCCAGGCCATTCAACTGCGTATTCAGCAGCAGATTAAGCCGAAGTACACGATCTTCATCAATGGGTTCATCCAGATCGATAATCTGGTTCCGTACGATATTCCCCTCCACCACGATCACGGCCAGAAGCTGCATTTCGTGTACTCTGGAGAGCTGAATAAACTTCACCTTGGTATGATGCAGGCTGGGACCGGTAATCATAGTTGCGTAATTCGTGTTGGAAGCCAGGATCCGTACTACCTGCTTGAGCACTTTCTCCATCCGATCCGTTTTCTGAATCATCAATTCCTGAATCTGAGAGACCTCCCGGTCTTTTTCCTGGATCAGCTCATCCACATACATACGATAACCAAGATCTGAGGGAATCCGCCCTGCCGAGGTATGGGGCTGCAGAATGTAACCCATTTCCTCCAGATCTGCCATCTCATTACGGATCGTTGCCGAGCTTAGATTCAAATCCGTGTATTTGGAAATCGTCCGGGACCCCACCGGCTCACCTGTCTCCAGGTAAGTCTGGATAATGGCCTTTAATATGGTTTTTTTTCTCTCGCCCAGTTCCACGGCCGTCCCTTCCTTTCCGGCTGTTAGCACTCGTTTGATTGGAGTGCTAACATCTGTCTGTATCTAAAATAGCACTCCGTTTTTCTATTGTCAAGAGCTATTTCAATATTCTTTCCAAAAACATGCAAAAAAATGTAAAGGCAAAAAAAGATACCGCCCGACAAACAGGCGGTACTTTTATTCTTTTAGAAAATACTGGAAAGTTTCTTCGTTGCGCTTTTGGGTTTTTTATCGTAAGCCCAGATATGAGAATTGCCATGGGTACGGGAGTATGATTTCAGCTGGTCATCAGTAACCAGACAGAATTTTCCGCCACGGCCTCTAGGGCAAACGTCATAGTGATAAAATCCGCCCGCGACATATGCCATATTCCACCAGTGGCGGCCCACACCTCTCACACGGTTCACCTCGATATTGGGAATACCTGCCCGCGTCAGCAGAGCCCTGGCAGTGGCATAGTAGGTAAAACAGTCACCGGTGCCATAATTAAGACCTCTTCTGGCTTCTTTTTCCCAGTTCGTTTTATCGGACGTACCGCTGTAACTCATGTGCCTTCTGGTAAAATTATAAATTGCTACGGCCTTTTGTTTATCAGACCAGGAAGGTTTAATGATACTGTCCAGCACATCGGCACTCATTTTATCCAGTGTATTTGGCACTCGGACGCCTATATATGCCTTTTCTTTGGCCACGTTGCCCGCTTTATCTTTAGCCTTATAGGTAATCCTGTAATTCCCGGTCTTTTTGAAATTCACCTTACTGGTATCCACGGTAAGCTCCACTTTGCCTTCGCGGTCATCCGTGGCACTCACATATTTAAAGAAATCGAACTTATCTTTCTCGTTACTGTAAACGATCCGATAGGGCATTTTCCTTCCCTGCGAATCCGTATTGTAGCTGTTTTCACCGATAAAACCGGAAATGACCGGTTTTGTCTTGTCCTCTGTGCCGTACAGCAGGGAATAGGTATCTTTCACCATATTATGCCGGGCGAGCATTTCTCCGGAGTACACGTCCAGAGCCCTCAGGACAAGCTCCTGGTCAGCCTTTTTTATTTCACCTTTTACGGTGGCTGTTTTGCTGATCCCCGCTTTTATTTTACCGAAGTTGAAGGCAACTATTTCTTTTCCGATTTTTCCCCTTAACTCCACCTTTTTCGCCGCAGCGCTGCTGACATTTTTCAGCGTGACAGCCGCTTTAAAATTGTAGCTTATGGGCTGGGCCCCTTCCGGTGCACCTTCTCCGTACACCGGTGTATAGTCTATTTTTTTGATCTCCTGCACCTGAATCTCGTCTGCACAGACCGTCATTTTTTTCTTCTTACCACTGGCCTCCACACTCACCGTATGTTTTGTAACTGTTTCTCCGTTTTTAACAGTGATTGTTACCTGGCCGATATTCTTCCCTGTAACCACACCTTTGTCACTGACATAAGCAATAGATGTGTCACTGGACTTATACTTCGCGCCTTTTTTTGCCACACTGATCGTCTCACCCAGTTTTACTGCCTTTGTAGCTGCCGCAACAGGACTTGCCCCCCATAAACCCAACAAGAGCAATAATATAAATAAAACACCCTTACATAACCCTTTTCTCAATTTGCCTGTTTTCATTGTTTCTCTCCATATCCCGGACATATCCTAAAAATCTGCCCCGCCCTCCG
>DPJQ01000197.1 GCA_003542935.1 Lachnospiraceae bacterium
GGCTTAAGTAAATGACATTGGGTCACGGAGTAAACAGTAACCAGTGTTTTGGTAACGGTTCTGCCGGAGGCTGGACTGTTACGTGTTTTGATGTAGAAAAAAAAGGCCGGGTATGGTAAAGTAAATATGCCCTTTCGGGAGAAGTATGAACCGGGGCAGAAGGTGAGAGTATGGAAGCATATCAAAATTTTGCAAAGGTTTATGACCTTTTTATGGAAGATGTGGACTATGACGGATGGAGCGCCTATTTGGCAGCCCTGCTAAAAGAATATGGGGTCACGGACGGCCTGGTGCTGGATCTGGCCTGCGGTACGGGGAATATCACGGAGCGGCTGGCGGCAGCGGGGTATGATATGATCGGCGCGGACTGTTCGGCGGACATGCTGGAGGCTGCAATGGAGAAGCGGGCGGTTTCGGGCCATGACATTTTGTATCTGCAGCAGGATATGCGGTCTTTTGAGCTCTATGGCACGGTGCGGGCGGTGGTCTGTGCCTTTGATTCTTTGAATTATGTTCTCGAAGAGCAGGAGGTCGCGGAGGTGTTTCGGCTGGTTTGCAATTATCTGGATCCCGGCGGGGTGTTTATATTTGATGTAAATACCTGCCATAAATATGAGCAGCTGGGAGATACTACCATTGCCGAGAACCGCGAGGAGGCCAGCTTTATATGGGAGAATTGTTATGACAGGGAGAAACGGATCAATGAATATGGACTGACTCTGTTCATCCGCGGGGAGGACGGACGTTATGAAAAATGCGAGGAGCTTCATGAGCAGAGGGCCTATCCGCTGTCTGTGCTTTTGGAACTGCTCTCCGAAAACGGGCTGGATCCTGTAGCAGTGTATGACGCATTCACCCACGAACCGGCCAGGGAGGACAGCGAGCGGGTATGCGTGGTGGCGCGGGAGTGCCGGAAGGAGGGATAAAAATGGACTATATCGTAAGGGCCATGGCGGCGGGCGGACAGATCCGCGCTTTTGCTGCGGTAACGAAGGAGACAGTAGAGACTGCGAGAAAAAATCACAATACAAGTCCGGTGGCCACGGCGGCGCTGGGGCGGCTTCTGACCGGCGGGGCCATGATGGGAGTGATGATGAAGGGGGATAAAGACCTTCTGACCCTTCAGATCAAGGGGGACGGCCCAATCCGGGGGATCACGGTGACGGCGGATGCCCACGGCAATGTAAAAGGATATGTGGGCAATCCGAATGTGCTGATCCCGGCCAACACAAAGGGAAAGCTGGACGTGTCGGGGGCCGTGGGCCATGGATTTTTGCAGGTGATCATGGATATGGGGCTGAAAGAACCCTATAACGGACAGGTCATGCTGCAGACCGGGGAGATTGCGGAGGATCTGACCTACTATTTTGCCACCAGCCAGCAGGTGCCCTCGGCGGTGGGGCTTGGGGTGCTGATGGAGCGTGATAATACGGTGCGGCGGGCGGGAGGTTTTATCGTGCAGCTGATGCCCTTTGCCGAGGAGGAGACGATTGCCCGCCTGGAGCGGCAGGTGGCAGGGGTTTCCTCAGTGACGGCATTGCTGGATCAGGGGCACACGCCGGAAACCCTGCTTGAGAAACTGCTGGAAGGCATGGAGCCTAAGATCAGTGAAAAGACGCAGACCCGGTTTTATTGTAACTGCAGCAAGGAGAGGGTAAGCCGGGCGCTGATCAGTGTGGGCCGGAAAGATCTGAGGGAGATGATCGAAGACGGGCGCGAAGTGGAGATGAACTGCCACTTTTGCAATACGAATTATGTGTTCAGTGTGGAGGAACTGAAAGAACTGTACCGGCGGTGTTGAGGTGTGGCCGGACGCCGCCATGCCCCGTGCCCATATGGCGGACGGGACGGTACAACGCTGCGGCATGAAAGATCGATGATACAGAGATAGGAGAATGAAGATGATTGACGGTTTTATCAAGGTGGCCTGCGGGATTCCGGAGATTGAGGTGGCGGACTGTGCGGCGAACCGGGCGCGTATCCGGGAAAAGATCGGGGAGATGGAGCGGCTGGGGGCCAGGCTCATGGTGCTGCCGGAACTGTGCATTACGGGGTATACCTGCGGTGATCTGTTCTGGCAGGCCTCTCTTTTGCGGGATGCGAAGGAAGCGCTGCTGCTTCTGGCGGAGGAGACGAGGGATGTGGACGCGCTGATCTTTGCAGGGCTGCCCATGGAGATCTACGGCAAGCTGTTTAATGTGGCGGCGGCTCTGAAAGGGGGGAAGGTACTGGGGCTTATCCCAAAGAGAAATATTCCTGCCTATGCGGAATTTTATGAGGGGCGTCATTTTACGCCGGGGCCGGAGGAAGTGACGGAGATCCTGCTCGGAGGAGAGCGGGTGCCTTTCGGGACGCGGCAGATGTTTGTCTGTGAAACGATGCCGGAGCTCAAGGTGGCGGCGGAGATCTGTGAAGATCTGTGGGCGCCGGTGCCGCCCTCGGCGGGCCATGCCACGGCGGGGGCCACGGTGATCGTCAATCTGTCCGCCAGCGATGAGATGACCGGGAAGGATGCTTACCGCCGCATGTTGGTGTCGGTTCAGTCGGCCAGCCTGATCTGCGGGTATGTATATGCCTCCGCCGGAGAAGGGGAGTCCTCCACGGATCTGGTATTCGGGGGGCACAGCCTGATCGGGGAGAACGGCGTACTGCTGGCGGAGGCCGAACGTTTTTGCAATCAGACGATAAGTACAGAGCTGGATATTCAGCGTCTGGCCGGGGAGAGGCGGCGGATGACCACTTATCCCGTCCAGGACGGGGCGGGCTACCGGTTGACCGGATTTTCGCTGAAACTTATGGAGACATCCCTCACCCGGGACATCGATCCGAAGCCCTTTGTGCCCGATGACCAGGGGGAGCGGGACAAACGCTGTGACGAGATATTGAATATCCAGGCCATGGGACTGAAAAAGCGGCTGGCCCACACCCACTGTCAGAGCGCGGTGATCGGCATTTCCGGAGGTCTGGATTCCACGCTGGCGCTGCTGGTGACGACCAGAGCTTTTGATAAACTGGGGATAGAACGGGAAAAGATCACGGCCGTGACGATGCCCTGTTTCGGCACCACGGACCGGACCTACACCAATGCCTGTGAGCTGACCCGCTGCCTGGGTGCGACATTGAAGGAAGTGGATATCCGGGAGGCGGTGGCGCTCCATTTCCGGGATATAGGCCATGACAGGGATAGCCATGATGTGACTTATGAGAATGCCCAGGCCAGGGAGCGCACCCAGGTTCTGATGGACGTGGCGAACCAGGCCGGCGGCATGGTGATCGGCACCGGAGATCTGTCGGAGCTGGCTTTGGGATGGGCGACCTACAACGGCGACCATATGTCCATGTACGGCGTCAACGCTTCGGTTCCGAAGACACTGGTGCGCCATCTGGTGCGGTACTTTGCGGATACCTGCGGGGATGAGAAATTGACGGCCATCCTTCTGGATGTACTGGATACGCCGGTGAGTCCGGAACTGCTGCCGCCGGAGGACGGCAGGATCTCCCAGCGCACCGAAGATCTGGTGGGACCCTATGAGCTTCACGACTTTTTCCTGTATTATATGCTGCGTCTGGGGTTTGCGCCGGGTAAGATCTACCGGCTGGCCCTGAATGCCTTTGAGGGAGTGTATGATGAGGAAACGATCCGGCGATGGCTCAAGGAGTTTTACCGGAGATTTTTCATGCAGCAGTTTAAGCGTTCCTGCCTGCCGGACGGACCAAAGGTGGGCAGCGTGGCCGTGTCGCCCAGAGGGGACTGGCGGATGCCCAGTGACGCCTGTGCGGCGGGATGGATGCGGGAAATCGAGGAATTGTAGAGAAAATGGCTGTCTGCCGCCGGTGATACACGATAGGAAGCATGGATGGCGGAGGTGGCAGCCGAAGGGTAGAAAAGTGAACGGGGCCGCATGGTTTTTCGGTATGGAAACCATGCGGCCTCTGTGTTTGTGAAAACCGGGGCCCGGCAGATTTATTGGGATGCCTGATTGGACGCTTTTGTCAGGGCCGTCTGTATGGCGTCCAGAAGCAGTGCGGAGGTGTATTTGGATTCCTCGGTGCTCTGGATGTTCTCGGTGGACTGGGTGTCAATGATCTGCGCGGCGATACCGTCCAGGGAAGGCTGCATCAGGGGATACATGGTCTCGATGGATTCACTGATGTTGACCAGCTCTATGGCGTTGATGTGGTTGGCATCCACGGTGACCTGCACATCAAAGGAAGTGTCGTTCAGCGCGACGGTTGCGGAATAGATGCCGGGAACATACAGATCCTGGGCGGTGACGGAGGCAGATGTGGGCGCGGCCTCTCCGCCCTGCCGGGAGCGGAACATGATAAACAAAAGAACCAGCAGCAGCACGGCAAATACCGCAAACAGCACAGTGTAGACGATTTCCTTCATATGTAACACGATAATTTTTGTACGGGAACTCATGGGCGCACTCCTTTTCTTTCTTTTTATATCCTATTCAGGAGTTGTGGGAATATGACAGTTTACAGTGCGCTCCGCGGCGGGTGACACAAACCTGTATATCTCTGCCTCTTTGTACAGGGATATTTTTCTGGCCAAATTTTTGTTCACAGAGTATAATGGGACATAGTTGCAAATCGGGCGGCGGTTTGGGTCCGGTACCGGCTGCCGCAGGAAAGCCCCATGGAGGAAAATATGTCATTGCAATTTATTTTAGGAGGCGCCGGTTCGGGCAAATCCCATTACATATATGAAAAGATCATCCAGGAATCCCTGGCCCATCCGGACAGACAGTACCGGATACTGGTGCCGGATCAGTTCACAATGCAGATCCAGATCGAGGTGGCTCATCTCCATCCCAGGGGAGGCCTGCTCAATATCGATGTGCTGAGTTTTAACCGGCTGGCCCATCATATTTTCCAGGAAGTGGGATGCCGGACGCCGCCGGTGCTGGAAGATATGGGAAAGATGTTTGTCCTGCAGCGGGTGGCACAGGCTAAGAAAAAAGAACTGAAGGTACTGGGCAGCCAAGTCGATAAAAATGGCTGCATTCAGGAGATAAAATCTCTTGTGTCTGAGCTGATGCAGTATGAGATCCGGCCCGACGATCTGGCAAAGATCCAAAAAGGCCTGGCGGGACAGCCGCTTTTGGAAGAAAAGCTGGAGGATATCCGGATACTCTATGACGGATTCAAGGAATTCCTGGAGAATCATTATGTCACCTCTGAGGAGATCCTGGAGCTGCTCTGTGACGTGCTGCCGGAGGCGAAAAGTATGAGGGAGGCCACGGTGGTGCTGGACGGCTTCATCGGTTTTACGCCGATCCAGAACAGGCTGCTGGGTGTGATGCTGGGCTGCTGCCGAAATGTGTATGTGACGGTGACACTGGACGGCCGGGAGGACGTTTACAGCCGGGGCGGCATGCACAGCCGTTTCTGGAAAAGCCGGAAGACGATTCAGGATCTGCTCGCGAAAGCCAGGACGGTCGGGGTTTCCGTGGAGGATCCGGTACGGATGGAAATGATGCCGGAGTATGAAAAAAGGCTGATGAAAGCGCCCTCCCTGGAGTTTCTGAACCGCCATCTGTTTTGCTTTGGACCCGAGTGCTATGAGGGGAAGCAGGAAGAGATACGGATCCTGGAGGCGTCCGCCCCGCAGAAGGAAATGGAGGAGACGGCCCGCCGTATCCGCCGCCTGGTGCGGGAGGAGGGCTATCATTACCGGGATATCGCGGTGATCGCCGGGGATCTGGAAAAATACAGCTGGGAGGCGGAGCGGGCCTTTGCCCGGGCGGAGATTCCCTGTTTTATCGACACCCGCCACACGGCGCTGATGAATCCGATGGTGGAGTGTATCCGGGCGCTGTGGGATATGCAGATCACCGGATTCAGCTATGAGAGCGTGTTCCGCTATCTGCGCTGCGGTCTGTCAGAGCTTTCTGAGGCGGAGGTGGACGAGTTGGAAAACTACTGTCTGGCTCTGGGGATCCGGGGGCGGAAAGCCTGGGAACAGCCCTTTTTGCGCCACAGCCCCCATATGGATCCGGCCCGGGTGCCGGAGATGGAAGTGCTGAGAGGACGGTTTATGGCGGAGGTCGGCCCCTTTACAGACGCGATCCGGGTATCGGGCCGCACGGTGGAGGTCTGTTGCAGTGCGCTGTATGAGTTTCTGGTCTCGCTGTCCGTGCAGCAGAAGCTGGAGGAGCGGCGCCTGCAGTTTGAGGCGGAAGGGGAGGCGGCTATGGCCCGGGAATATGCTCAGATCTACCGGACGGTCATGGATCTTCTGGATAAGTTGGTGGAAATTCTCGGCGAAGAAAAAATATCTCTCAAAGATTTTGGCCAGTTGATGGAGACGGGGCTTCAGGGACTCCGAATCGGCATCATCCCGCCCACGGCGGATCAGGTGTTGGTGGGGGATGTGGTGCGTACCCGTCTGAACCGGGTCAAGGCCCTGTTTTTTGTCGGTGTCAATGAGGACAGCATTCCGGGGAAGGGCGGCGGGAGCGGTATCCTGTCGGAGCCGGACAGGGATATCCTGGAGAAAATGGATGTGGAGCTGGCCCCCACGGCCCGTGAGGAACTGTACATCCAAAAATTTTACCTGTATCTGCATCTGACGAAACCCTCTCGTCTGCTGACATTGTCCTATTCCCGCAGCAGTGCGTCGGGGAAACCCATCGGCCCGGCTTATCTGATCGGCATCCTGCAGAAGCTCTTTCCGGGACTTGCGGCGGAACCTGTCCGGGAGGCGGAGGGCGGCCGGGGAGTGTGGCACCGGGAGGACGGCCTGCGGCTGCTCATCGACGGCATGAGGCATATGGGAGAACGGCCTGTACCGGACTGGTGGCGGGAGCTTTTGGCCTGGTTCATCCGCAGGGAGGACTGGCAGAGAGAAGCCAGGCGGCTTCTGGAAGCGGCTTCTTACCGGAAGGAGCAGGACAGGATCGGAGCGGCGGTGGCGAAGGCTCTTTACGGAGGCGTGCTGCAAAACAGTGTTTCCCGCATTGAGCGGTATGCGGCCTGTGCCTATGCCCATTTTCTGCAATATGGCCTGCAGCTTAGAGAACGGGAGGAGTATGTTTTCCGGCCCCTGGATATGGGAAATATCCTCCACGGAGCCCTGGAACAGTTTGCCGGGCTGGCCCACGAACGGGGATTTACATTTGCTTCGGTGCCGCCGGAGGAGATGGAGGAACTGCTCGCCGAGGCGCTGCGCCGGACTGTGGAGGGATACGGCGGCCAGATCCTGGACAGCTCCAGCCGCAGTCGCTATAACGTGAACCGGGCGGCAAATATCCTGCGGCGCAGCATCCGGGCTCTGCAGCAGGAACTGGCGGACAGCGATTTTGAGCCGGTGGGCTTTGAGGTGGATTTTGACCATCAGGCATTTCTGGACGGTATGATGCTGCGGCTCTCCGAGGATGAGCGGATGTTCCTGCGGGGGATCATAGACCGGCTGGATGTCTGCGAGGACGGGGAAAATCTCTATGTGCGGGTGATCGATTACAAATCGGGGAATACCTCCTTTGATTTTGAGGCATTTTATTATGGGCTGCAGTTACAGCTCGTGCTGTATCTGCGGGCGGCCATGGAGCTTACAGGCAGAGCACATCCCGGCAGGCAGGTGGAACCGGCGGCGATCCTTTATTATCATCTGAAAGATCCTCTGGTGGAGGCGGCCGATGAACAGGATGCGGAGGTACAGCGCCAAAAGGAGCTGCGGCTAAACGGGCTGGTGGCTTCCGACGGGAATATACTGAAGCACCTGGACCGGACCCTGGCACCCGGGAAAAAATCCCGGCTGCTGCCGGTGGAGGTGAATAAAAACGGTGAGCTGTCCGCCCGCTCCCAGGCGGTCAGCCGCAAGCGGCTGGAGGCACTGACGGACTACGCGGTGGAGAAGGCGGCCCGCATCGGCCGGGAGATCCTGGAGGGGCATGTGGAGCAGAACCCCTATCAGAGGAATGACCGCACGGCCTGTTCGCTGTGCAGCTGCCGGGAGGCCTGCGGGTTTGACGAGAGGCTGCCGGGATGTGAGTTTCGGAAGCTGGAGAAAATGGCGGAAGAGGGGATATGGGAGGAAGTGTTTCGGGCGGCGGACAGAAAGGGGGAGTGAGGGGTGGCCTCTCGGACGCCGCGTCGCCCGGCCGGCATACTCTGGACGGGCTGGGGCAACGCTGCGGCGAACTAACTGCTAACTACGACGTAAGACGCTCAGGAAGAGCCTT
>DPJQ01000132.1:0-1117 GCA_003542935.1 Lachnospiraceae bacterium
CAAATTAGATTCTGTATCTATTATCTGATCCTCAATATTTAACTTTTGTTCCTTAAAATTTTCTACCTTTTCCATAAAATCAACACGGCGGTATAAACGATGTAGGCGGGTATCATCTGGTAGCTCTTTACGAAAAAACTCACTCTTTCGTTCCAAATTTTCATAAGCAATAAACTCCTTATGCATACTTGCAACAATTAATCCTGTCTTAACATCTTTACGGCTTAATCCTTGAGAATTTATGTACTGTATATATGTTTGCAGGCAAATTTTTATATACCCCTCCATATGAGAATATAGTATTAATACCAGACTTTTTCTATACCTATTCTTTTCTTCTTCAGAAATTTCATTCAATTGATTCTTAAAAAAGGCAAGTTCTTCTTGACGCCAGGCCAATTCCGCTTCCAGCGCCGCTCTAAATTCATCTGCCGTCAAGAACTTTTTCAACCCCTTCCGTAAACAGCCTTATTCTCGTTTTTACTCCATTAATACTCCCCGTTTTATATGATTGAAGTTCTGGTCCATATTTAATCTCATTAATAGTTTCCACTACTTTTTGAACGCAGTCACATCTCGTAATCTTTCCAATCAAATTTGCAATAGAAACGGTAATTCCATCAAAATAATAGAGTACAAACTCATTTCTAATAGTACCACTACTGGTTCTGCCCGAAAATGCTTCTACACCTAAATACTCCTTTATAAATTCAAATGTTTTCTCAAAAACTTTTTTTTCTTCATCAAAATCAAAAATTACTTTTCCCTCTGTTATTTTCTCAAGATATCTTGTCAAATACTCTGTTACCGGATACTTATAGTTATCAATATCGTTTTTTATGGCAAAAAATCTTAAAACAAGTTCTTGATCATATCTCGTCCTAATTTTATCCGCTGCAACCCTCTTAACAGCAGATTGAAAATCAGTATTCTTACTGCATTCCTCTAAAAAGTCAATTCCCTTAGCTCCCAATAATCTAATTGTACAATTTCTAATCTCTTGAGCGGACAGTATTTCGCCACCTGTATTCAATCGTTTGAACATATGATATTTTAAAGAAGTTTCACTTTCCTTTTTTATGACTTCCATACGAACAAAACTTCTTTTTATCTTTAT
>DPJQ01000132.1:1504-24218 GCA_003542935.1 Lachnospiraceae bacterium
AAATAACTTGATATTCTTTGCAAACCATCAATCAATTCATAAACACCTTCATCTGCCTCAATAACAAAAATTGGAGGAACCGGCATTTCTAAAATTAATGACTCTACAAAACGTGATTGCTTTTCTTCCTCCCATCTAAAAAGTCTCTGATAGTCCGGCGAAATAGTCAATTCCATATTTTTATACATATCATATAATTCATTAAATGATACATCCAGACTTTTTGTTCTGATTTTAATAATCTGATTATCTACATTTTCAATTAAATTCTCTATTGCCATACTCTTAACTCCTCCATTCTAGCTTCAATCTAATAGAACTGTTTTTGCATCTCCGATTCTTCCTCATCCTGCAAAGAATCGATCAGATCGTTCACTCATTTTTCACAATCAGATTTATCGATTTTTTCCAATCGTTTTGCTTTATATCCGTTGATCGCACCTTTCAAAGTACTAAAACTGCCAGTGCATCGTTGCATTAATAGTTGAGTAATGTTATGCCACTAAAGGAACTCCCTTATAAGTCCATTTGAAGGGCTTTGCCATAAGATTGTATTGTTCAATGAACCGTAGGATGCTTGCTTCCAGTTCTTCAACCGATTTATAGCTCTTCCTTTTGAGGAGACGACGGTTTATGATGCCAAACCAGATTTCAATCTGATTCATCCACGAGCAGTGTTTGGGTGTGTATACAATACGTATCCTGTGATCTTCCCGATGGAGGAATTCCGCACGGCTTTCCATGCTTTTCAATATACCGGACTTCCCTTTGCTCCCAAGGTCTTCCATTAGGGTTTAAGTATGGGGCTTCCATACGCCCCGTGGCAACGTCAAAGAAACCGGTCAGGCTGGTCGTCCCATGGCAGATATATTCAAACTCCATACGTGCTGCTTTCCCGGGGGTTACGGGCTTGTCCGGGTATTTGTGCTCCAGTGCCTGGATCCCGGTCATCTCATCCCATGGATATCTCCCATTTCTATTTACCCGGTTGCCATGTTTTATATACAGGATACCCCTCTTCCCTCTTGTAACAGTTCTGCTACTGGCTGAACTGTTACCCCCTTTTCGCTTTTTATACCCGCGAACGCCGTGATTTGCCAGCGTTGTTGCCCATATATACCCGTGAATATAATAGTAGCATCAAACAGCCTGAAATACAATTACCCGGATCCACTTTCACCGAAAAAACAGCATATAGCACAGCCAGGCGATCACGGCCACAGCCACGGCAAAGGCCTCCGTAATCATGAGCCTGTGCCCCTTTTTCTCCCTGGGGGCATCTTCCTTCGTCCTCTTTTCTTTTTTGGGCGTTTTCAAAAGTGTTCCCCAGGGACTATAATTCTGGAGCCGCAGCACCAGTTTCTTATTATCCTCCTGACCTATGGCCCGCAGAAAATCGGCCCAGTTCAGATCCAGAAGCTGCACTCCCCTCTTTAGCTCCTCTTCCAGCGTAAGCCCCTTTAACAGCGCCTGGAAAAAGCCCGCCCGCTCTCCGTAAGCATCCTGCCCGGCGTAGGCGCCGTCCCCTCTTTTCTCCGCAAATATCCGATAAGCATAGGCCAGCCCCTCTTCCATGGCTTTCTGAGGACTTTTACTCCGCTCATAGGCATCGACGGTATAGGAATATACCTTATACACACCCTTCCGACTCAGATAATAATCCACAAGTTTATCCACCGCGTTTCTCACCGGCGTGCGCAGGGCGCTGTCTCTGGCCATAGACTCCACATAGACCTGACCCTTTATAGCGGTAGCGGCGGCGAGAAACCCTGCCGCCTCATCATTACGTGCGCTAAAAGCCGGGTTTTTCAGCAGGTTTCCGCTGCCATTCATATGCCTCGCAAAAGCATTGGCCGTGGCCAGCTCATTTCCTCTGTAGATCCCCGCCGTCCGTCTCCCCCCCGCATAGGCCGCACCGGCAGACTTGCCGCCGCTTTGGAAACTGTTCAGTACCTCCAGGCGCTGGCGGATCTGTTTTTCCCCGGAATCGCCATGGCCGGAGAGGGATGAGGCAACGCGGACATTCCCCCCCTTCGCCAATGTATAAAATCCCCCGCCAGGAGCCGCGCTTCCCCCCGCCGAAGATCGGCTTCCCGACCCGGAGGTGTGCCCTCTGTCAAAAAGCTGTTCCGCCGCCCGGATGGAAATGGACGCTCCTGTAGCCTGTTTATACAGGCTGGCTTTTATGGCCCGCAGCACCGCCGCCTGCCCCGTCTGGTTAAAAAATTTATCCAGCTCCTGCACATCCATATTCCAGATCAGGCTGAGCTTCTGAGCCAGGACGGCATCCAGCCTCTCCTGCTGGAGCGTCTGCTCATCCCCCGTCGTATAGGTGAGAAGGGCTTCCAGAAGGGCCAGATACAACCGGGACAGCTCCGCCAGCGCCCGACGGATATCCCCGTCCTGGCCCGGCTGCCAGGCAAGAATCGCCTCCCAGGCTTCCTCCTCCATTTCCAGGATCCACCTCCGGCTGGCCTGTTCCAGAAGCTTCCCCTCAAGGCCGAACCATCGGCTCTGCCGGGACAGTTCCGGCGTATCCCGCGCCTCCCGCTCTTCCCTCTCTGCCTGCCTCTCCTGCTGCTCCTCGGCCAGCCGCTGTCTCTCCTCCGCCGCCTGTCTGGCCGCCTGATTGATCATGACCTGTCCGGCTTCCATGTGGGAAACCTGACCGGCCACCCGGGCCGCCTGACCGGCCTGACTGACCACATCTGACGCTTTCTGAGCTGTCTGACCGGCCGCATCCGCCACCTTCTGCCGGGCCGCTTCCCCGTCCTTTGGCACAGACGCTCCCGGAACACTCTTTGCACCGCCCACATCTTTTATGCCCGCCATTCTGATCTGCCCCCTCCCGCGCAACGCTGATCTTCTATCTATATATCGGCTGACTGACGCGCCTGATAAACCGCGGGATCTGCCCCTTTGCCGCAGGCAAACTTCAAATGCGCAAGATTCCGTTACAATTCATCTGTCGGCTGAACTATAACCGGGTCTCTCGCCCCGGAAAATTTTCTATTGACAAATCCCCCGCCCCGGCTATAATAGGTCGTGCACTACTTATTTATATTTTATTACAGGAGACATGTCAATGATTGACGAATTACCCGTGGGCCTGCGCCTGTCCATCCTCCAGCGCACCTTTAAATCTCTTTTAAACGAGCGGGTGGAGACACTGGGTCTGACCGGCGTACAATTTGCCGTACTGCAGGAGCTGCGTCGGCTGGAAACTTCAGAACCGCCGGAGATCAACCAGCGGGATCTGGAACGGGTTGCCCGGCTCACACATCCAACCATGACGGAAATCCTCAAGCACCTGGAAAAAAAAGGCTTCATCCATTGCCGCACCGGGGCCGCCGACAAACGTTTCAAGGCCATTTCCTCCACGGAAAAAACCCGGCTTCTGGCCGGGGAGCTGGATCATATGGACGATGATATTTTCAGGGAGCTGACCCGGGAAATCCCTGATGCCCAGGTAGAAATTTTCCTGAACGTCATGAACCACATACTGCAAAATACAAGAAAGGAACAAGAACGAAATGAACACAAGTAAAGCAAACCAGGCCCAGGCCGCGCCGGGCGAAAACCGGATGGGCACTCAACCCATCGGCCCCCTGCTGGCCAGTATGGCCATACCCATGATGATCTCCATGCTGGTACAGGCCTTTTACAACGTGGTGGACAGCATCTTTGTCTCACGGCTCAGTGAGAACGCCTTGAACGCCGTGTCCCTGGCTTTCCCCCTGCAGAACCTGATGATCGCCGTGGGCGGCGGCACCACCATGGGCATCAACACCCTGCTGTCCCGCTCCCTGGGAGCCAAACGCCAGGAAGCGGCTGACCGCGCTGCCAATACGGGTATCTTCTTATCCGTCTGCAGCGCCGTACTGTTTGCCCTGATCGGCGTTTTTTGCTCCCGGCCCTTCTTCCTGGCCCAGACCGACGTGGCCGAGATTGTGAATTACGGTACGGCCTACGGCCAGATCTGCCTGGGCCTTTCCTTCGGAATCTTCTGCCAGTTCTGTTTTGAACGGCTCTTACAGTCCACCGGGCGCACGAAATTTGCCATGTACACGCAGATGATGGGAGCTGTCATCAATATTGTCCTGGATCCGATCCTGATCTTCGGCCTGTTTGGTTTCCCCCGCATGGAAGTGGCCGGAGCCGCCGCGGCCACGGTCATCGGACAGATCACCGCCGCCGTCGCTGGGCTGATCATAAACCTGAAATATAATAAAGACATCCACATCCGGCTGCGGGATATCCGCTGGCATACCCGCACCGCAGCGGATATCTACCGGGTGGGCTTCCCCTCGATCATCATGCAGTCCATCGGCTCCGTCATGACCTTCGGGCTGAACAAGATCCTGATCTCGTTTACCACCACGGCCACCGCCGTGTTCGGCGCCTATTTCAAGCTGCAGAGCTTTATCTTCATGCCCACCTTCGGGCTGAACAACGGCATGGTGCCGATCATCGCCTACAACTACGGCGCAAAAAAAATGGACCGGGTCAAAAAGACCGTGAAGCTCACGATCTTTACGGCCATCGGCATCCTGATGCTGGGCTTTGCGGCTTTCGAGCTGATTCCCGGCGTGCTGCTGTCCTTCTTCAACGCCTCGGAGGATATGCTGGCCATCGGTATCCCGGCCCTCAGGATCATCGGCACCCACTATCTGCTGGCGGGCTTCTGCATCATCGCCGGATCGGTCTGCCAGGCCATCGGCAACCCGCTGTACAGCCTGATCGTATCCGTATGCCGTCAGCTCCTCGTCCTTCTGCCCGCCGCCTGGCTGCTGGCCCAGACCGGAAACCTGAATATGGTCTGGCTGGCCTTCCCCATCTCGGAGCTGGTATCGCTGATCTTAAGCGCTATTTTCCTGAGGAAAACCTTCCGGGCCGCCGAGAGGGCCATAAAGTAAGCTATCGTGCAACGGAAAAACGCTGATGTTTATCAACAAGCTATGCGCCTAAGCACAAACGGAGATTGATTTTCTTTGTACATATGTGTATACTATTACTATCATTAAACATGGAACACGAATCGGCATATTGCTCCCGAAAGGAGGCGCCTCTATGACAGGAACCGTAGCCATCGGCCATCAGGATTTTGAGAGAATACGGAATGACCATATTTTTTATATAGACAAAACCCGTTTTATAAAGGAATGGTGGGAGCGCGGAGACAGCGTGACGCTGATCACCCGCCCGCGAAGATTTGGAAAGACACTGAATATGAGTATGCTGGAAAAATTTTTCTCCGTAGATTACAGCGGTCGGTCGGACATGTTTGAGGGACTTGCCGTGTGGGAAGACGACGCCTACCGGCAGCTCCAGGGCACATACCCGGTCGTCTCCCTGAGTTTTGCCAATGTAAAAGAGAAAAACTACGCGAATACGGTCTGCCGCATCTGCCAGATCCTCACCGAAGTCTACAGTAACTATCGCTTCCTGCTGAAAAGTGATAAACTGTCCGCGGAGGATAAGGAATATTTCCGGAGCGTCTCAGATGATATGCAGGAGGCAACGGCAACCATGGCTCTCCACAGGCTCTCCCGGTATCTGTACCAGTACTACGGAAAGCGAGCCATTATTCTTCTGGATGAATATGATACCCCCATGCAGGAGGCTTATGTGAATGGTTTCTGGGATGAACTGGCCGCCTTTACCAGAAGCATGTTCAATGCTGCGTTTAAGACCAATCCCTGCCTGGACCGGGCCATTATGACAGGCATCACCCGGGTCAGCCGGGAATCCATATTTTCCGACTTGAATAACCTGAATATCGTTACCACCACGTCTAAGGAGTATGCCGACAGTTTTGGTTTCACAGAGGAAGAAGTATTTGCAGCTCTGGACAAGCTGGGGCTTTCGGACAAAAAAGGAACCGTAAAATACTGGTATGATGGATTTACTTTTGGGGACAAACCGGATATTTATAATCCATGGTCAATAATTAATTACCTGAGCAAAAAAGAATTCCGCCCCTACTGGGCGAATTCCAGTTCAAACAGCCTGGTGGGCAAACTGCTCCGGGAGGGAAACCGGGATATAAAGCAGTCTTTCGAAAAGCTTTTGGCCGGCGGGCACATCCTCACCCCCATAGACGAGCAGATCGTATACAGCCATCTGGACGGCAGCGAGGCAGCCGTGTGGAGCCTGATGCTCTCCGCCGGCTATCTGAAAGTCATAAGCTACGAGAAATTTGAGCCGGGAGTGTACGATATCCTGGAACCCCGGTACGAGCTGGCCCTGACCAATTTCGAGGTGAGGCTCATGTTCGGCTCCATGATCCGGAGCTGGTTCCAGAGAAGCGCCTCTACCTACAATACTTTCCTCCAGGCGCTCCTTTGGGATGACCTGAAAACCATGAATATCTGCATGAACGACATGGCCGCCGAAATGTTTAGCTATTTCGACACAGGAAAGCAGCCCTCCAGGGATCAGCCGGAACGCTTTTACCACGGCTTTGTCCTTGGCCTGATGGTGGATTTGACGGGGCGCTACGCGGTCACTTCGAACCGTGAGAGCGGCTTCGGCCGCTATGATGTGATGCTGGAGCCCAAAAAGAAGGAAGACGATGCCATCATCATTGAATTCAAGGTACAGGATCCGGAGGATGAAAAGGAGCTGTCCGATACCGCAGCAGCGGCACTGCGGCAGATCGATGTAAAAAGATATGATGCCCTGCTGACGGCAAAAGGCGTATCCGGAGAGCGCATACGCAAATACGGCTTCGCCTTTCAGGGAAAAAAGGTGTTGATCCGAAAAGGAAATGCGGGATCCGCCGCAGAGACCGCTTCATAACCGTGCTTTTTTATCAAAGCAAAAGTGACAGTCACAGCACCTGCAGCAGATCACGGATGCTTTTCAGCGGGCAGGTCACCTGAGGGTGGCCTGCCGCCTCACCGAGGCCCGCACTGCCGAAACCGCCTGCCACCGCCGCGTCAATGCCCGCCAGGGCATCCTCCACCACCAGGCATTCCGACGGTTCCAGCTCCAGACGTTCGGCCGCTTTCAGAAACACTTCGGGATCCGGTTTGGAGCGGGTGATATCCGTACCGTCGCTTACGGCATCGAAGCAGCCCGCCAGACCGATACGGGACAAGATAAATTTTGCATTTTTACTGGATGAACCGATGGCCAGCTTACAGCCCTTTGCCCGCAGGCCGTCCAGTGTCGTCCGCACTTCCTCCGGCAAATCCCGCTCTGTCATATTCCCCAGCAATTCTCGGTATCTCCTGTTTTTCCATTCCGCCAACGCTTCTTTCTCCCTGTCCGTATAAGATTTCCTGCTGCGCTCCAGTATGATCTCCAGGCTGTCCATGCGGCTGATCCCCCGTAAACGGTTGTTGACTGCTTCGTCAAAATAAATATTTTCCCGGTCCGCCAGCTCTTTCCAGGCCTGATAATGATATTGATCCGTAAAGCAGATCACGCCGTCCAGATCAAAGATAATCCCTCTCCATGCCATAATATAAGTCCTCCTGTCCCAGCCTCCGTGCCTCCTGTCGGCTGGTTTTCCCATACGCGGGCAGCTACATCGCAATCTCCAGGCCATGGGTGAAGCGGTAATCCCGGCCCTGTATTCTCACCGGCGTTTCCTCATCACCGGTACTTGAGAGCATTAGTTTTTCTTTTGTAAGCTGCAGCGCAATATTTTTACCGCGATAGATAAAGCTAAAGCAAATCTCCTGTATCTGTTCCGGCAGGCACGGCTCGATGCACAGGCAGTCCTCCAGAACGCGCAGCCCGACGAATCCCCGGACCACGGCCAGCCAGATCCCGCCCATGGCCGCCGCATGGATTCCCTGATCGGAGGAATGGGGATTGGGCCCCATATCGATATCCATGGCGTGCAGAAAACATTCATAGGCCTCCCGGGACTCCTTACAGTCACTGGCCGCCACCGAATAAATGGCCCTGCTCAGCGAAGAATCATGGATCGTCTTCGGCTCATAGTAATTCCAATTTTTCCACTTGATGCCGGTATCGAACAGCTCCGGCAGAAGAATGAGCAGCATGACTACATCCGGCTGCTTGAGCACCTGCATCTGATCCACCTGTCTTCTGCTGTAATCTTTCAGGATCGTCTGCTTTCCGGCGCTGCTTCTGTATTTCGCCACATCCAGTGTTTTTTTCTGCAGAAACCCGTCATTCTGAGGCAGAATTCCCGGGGGATTTTCCACCGGCAGAGGCAGATACAGTTTCCGGGCATAAGTCTCCATCCTCTCTGCGATCCCCGTTTCACCGTAATAGGCCTCCGCCTTCCGGACAAACCTCCCGCCGCCCCCCCGCAGCAGCCGCAGCGCCTTTTGCACCGTATCGCGGGCCATATAATTGCTGTAGGCATTATTGTCTACATGCTCCGTATATTCATCCGGCCCGATGATATCCCGGATCTCGTAGCGGTCTTTCTCCTCCACGTATACGCTTCTGCTCATCCAGAACAGCGCCGCCCCCACGATCAGAAGATTTCCTTCCTCATCCTCTATATCTCGGCCGCCCGCGGCGGATCTGTACATCCACAGGGCATAGGCGATATCCGCCGTGATATGATGCTCCTTGATCCCGGCCCACACGTGGGCGGCTTTTCCTGTCAGAATATCCATACCGGCAAAAAGCGGTGTCTCTTCTTCGCCTGTCCCGGTACTTTCCCAGGGGAACAAAAGGCCCCTGTAGCCTTTCTTTTTTGCGTTTTCCCTGGCCTGCCCCATACGGTTGATCCGGTACTCCAAAAGCTGCGCTGCCTTCTCCGGCGCCGTAAACAGATAGTAGGGCAGGATATACACCTCCGTATCCCAAAATACATGGCCCTTATAGCCCTCCCCCGTCAGCCCCTTGGCCGCAATGGAGCTGCTGCTGTCCGGGGGGATCATGGCGAGCAGATGGTACTGGGCAAAACGCAGAGCCAGCGGGATCCTGTCATTTTCTCCCCGGATTCGGATATCCCGCTGCTCCCAGAAGGACCGGAAACAGGCGGCGTTTTTCTCCTGCAGCGCATCGTAGCCCTCTGTCACTAGCCTCCGGACATGTCGGGCTAAAAGCTGCAGGGCCTGTTCTCCCTGTTCCGCCAGCTCCCGGCCGGTATACAGTACCGCCAGCTTTTCATAGCGGACCGTCTTTCCCTTTTCCGCCTTGAAATCCATCGTTTCCAGGATCCTGCGCCTCTCCATGGCAAAATCCCGTACTTCCCCTTTTGCTCCCACGACTCTGGAGCCGCAGCAGTGATAGAAAATGATCCCGCTCTGAACCGTCCTCTGATCCAGATATAAAAACTGCCTGTCCAGCACCCTCTTGGAGCCGTCGGAAAAATGCTGGGCGCCGGAGTTGGTCATCCGGCCGTTGATCCCAGAGGTCACCTGCACCTTCGCATCATGATCCCGGGCGCAGATCTCTACCTGCATACCGCAGGCGTGGACATCCGCGTGTGACACGGCTCTTTTAAACACCAGACGGTAGCGTTTTCCGCCGGGAGACCGCCAGTCCAGACTCCTCGTCAGCTCGCCGGTATACAGATTCAGGCAGCGCTGATAACCGGAAACCTCTCCCTGGGTCATGGAAAAATATTCGCCGTCCAAAATGAGGCGTATCTCACAGACATCCGCTGCATTGGGCAATTCCACCGTTTCATCCGGAAGACGGTCAAAGCACCCGCTGACAAATGTCCCCCGGGTCTGAAAGGGATAGGGCTCCTCAAAGGCGGAACGGATTCCCATATACCCGTTGCCAAGGCAGAAAACACTTTCCCCTTTTCCCTGCTCCGACAGGGAAAATTCATCCTCACCGATTATCCAGTTTTTATAATTCCCTTTACCGATCGTATACTTCAGCACACTGTCCTCCTTATATTTCCACCACTCTTCCCTCCGCGGCGGAGCGGTATAATGCCTCCACGATGGACATCAGTATCACACCCTGCCTGGCTGTAATCAGAGGCTCTTTACCCCCGGCACAACAGCGGATATAACTGCTGATGCTGATGTTCCTCCTGTCCACTTCCTGGACGAAAGGCAGGCGCATATCCACGAGCCGGCCGTTTTTCTCCGCATAAATTTCCCCGTCAAACACGGATGCCCCGGCCTGATCCCCGTAGATCTCCACATTCATCCTCTGCTTTTCCTTACAGTTCAAGGCAAACGCGGTTTCCACCTGCAGAGAGATCCCGCCCTCAAACTGAATATAGCCGAACAATCCGTCCTCCACAGTGAATTTCCCTGGATCCCAGCTTCCCATCAGGCCCACACCGCCCCGTCTGCCGATACGGTCCGAACTGTTGGCCGCCGCGTACAGGGGCCTGGGATAATCCAGAAGGTAAAGGGCCGTATCCAGCATATGGACACCGATATCAATCAGAGAACCTCCGCCCTGCATATCCTTATTCGTAAAGTTTCCCCAGCCCGGGATACCTCTTCTCCGGACTGCCTGCACCCGGCCCGTATACAGCGTACCGAACTCTCCCGCCTGGATCATCTGTTTCACCGCCTGCACCTCCGGGGCATAACGGTAATGGAGGTTGTAAGTGAGAATTTTTCCCGCCTTTTTTGCCTCCTCCTCCATATGCCGGGCCTGGTCCGCCGTGAGAGCCGGCGGTTTCTCGCAGAGCACATGGCAGCCCGCCCGCAGAGCATCCACCGTGAGCTGCTCGTGAAATTTATTGGGCACGCATATGGTCACCAGATCCGGTTTCTCCTTCTCAAGCATCTCCGTATGGCCGGCATAGAAAGCCGGCACCTGAAACTGTGCGGCGGCCCTCCTGGCATTTTCTATATTGACGTCACATACCGCGACAATCTCCGCGATATCGCTGTTTTTCAGACAGTTGGGAAAATGAGAGTGGACGGACTCCTGTCCGGCTCCCATGATCCCGATACGCAATTTTTCCATTTTTACCTCCCTCCCGGCTGTTCCAGCCAGGCTGTTTGATAGGGTTTTAGCCGATCCATCCGCACCGCGGCCCCGCCTCCAAGTACATCTTTCCCCTGTACGGGCACGGCCAGGCGCACCGGTTTTCCCGTGACATTGATCAGCGCCAGCACCGCATGGCCGCCGCCTTTCGGACATCTGCGCAGGGCAAACACCGGGGAGCCGTAGTCCAGAATCTCCTGGGGCACATGGGGGGCAAAGGCCCCGCAGCCGCCTCTGGCCCTCAACAGCCGCAGATAGCCCATAAAGATCCGGTTTCTTAATGTACCTTCCCTGTGCAGTTCTTCCTCCAGTGTACGGCGTGAAAGCTTCTCCCGGTTAATCCTCCGGGAAATCCCCGTGCTCTCTGCGCCTTCCTGCCAGTTCCCGGATCCTAAGAGGCTGTGATAGTAGATGCCCGGCATCCCCTGGAGGCTCAGCATAATAGCCTGGGAAGCCAGAAAACGGGCCGCACGGGTTTCCTCCGGTTCGCCGGGAGCGGATACCGCATCGAGATAATTGATATTGAGTTCATAGGGGCTTTTGCTTCCGTCAGCGTTCTGTTTATAGCTGATCCTGCCGCCCCTGTCCGACACCGCATCCAGAAGAGCCTGCAGTTCACTCTCCGTCAATATCCCCTCCACGGGCCGGACGCCGATGCCGTCATGGGAGGCCAGGAAATTGAAAAACGCGGTTCCCTCCGGCAGCGGGCTGTCTGAGAGCCCCCTGGCCCACGCCGAGAGCCTGCCCGTATCCCCGGTCAGCATAGTATGAAGCACCAGGGGCGGCAGCGGAAACTGATACACCATATGGGCCTCATCCCCCCTGCCGAAATAGCTGATATTCTCTTTGTGGGGCACATTGGTCTCCGTGAGGATGCAGGTTCCCGGAAAAATCTCCGTGAGGATAAGGCGCATCAGCCGGATGAGGGCGTGGGTCTCCGCCAGATGCATACAGGTGGTGCCCGGCCTCTTCCACGCAAAACCGATGGCATCCAGACGGATAAACCGGGCGCCCCGGGCAGCATACGTAAGGAGCACCTCCAGCACATCCTTGAGCAGATACGGACATCCGTAGTTCAGATCCACCTGATCCTCGGAAAAAGTAGTCCAGTACCACTTTTTCCCCCGGGATGTCTCAAAGGGAGTCAGCAGCGGCAGGGCACGGGGCCTGGTCACCCGGGAGTAGTCTTCCCTGGGATCACACTCTATATAATACCGGGTGTAGGGAAACTCCCCGGCACAGCATTTTTTAAACCAGGCATGGGATTTCGAAGTGTGGTTGATTACCGCATCCATCATGATGCCTCTCTTCTTCCCCAATGTTTCCACCTCATCCCAGCTGCCCAGATCCGGCGACACGGCCAGATAATCCGACACGGAAAACCCGTCGTCCGAAGTGTAGGGAAAGACGGGCAGCAGATGGACGTTGGTGATCTCGTCCCCACAATTTTTCTCTATGAATTCATCAAGGACCGCCAGCGGAGGCCTGCCTTCTTCCTGTATGGAATCCCCATAGGCGATGAGCATACAATCTTTTTCCGTCAAGGGACAGGCGTTGCGTCTCCCGCGGGGCCCCCATTTCACAAGCAGTTCGTCCATAAGCTCTGTGGCCAGCGCCAAATCCTCACCCGTATAGAGCCGGCCCAACAGCTCTCTTCTCTTCCCTTCACAATCCCCCATGATCCTCCCCCCTACTATAGCCCGGCCTGTTCCATGCAGCGCCTGATATAAGCAACGGAATCCTTGTAAAGCTCCCGTGTCGGTTCCCCCAGCACCCGGCACTCGAAGGCCATCGTTCCGTCAAATCCGATCTCCCTCAGCCCGTCAAATCCGTGGACGAAATCCATATGGCCGTCTCCCGGCTGGTATCTGTGGCTGTCCGCCAGATGCACGTGGCCGATGAGCTCTTTCCACTTGATCAGGCTCTTTTTGATGTCCTGCTCCTCTATATTCATATGGAAGAAATCCGCCATGATCTTCACATGGGAAAATCCCCCCGCCTGAATCAGCTCTCCCGCCGCGTCCAGCGTATTGAGCATATGATCCTCATACCGGTTTAGCGGCTCTAAAAATACTTTTGTTCCGGTGTTTTCACACACCTTTTCCAGCCGGGACAGAGAGTCTAAAAGCGCTTCCCGATCCCCTTTGGCATCCCTGGGCGGCGTCATGGGCGGCAGCCGCAGGGAGAACATCCCCCAGGCGGCGGGCACCACGATCCCGGCAGCCCCCAGGCGGCCCGCCCGCTCCAGGATCGTTGTGATATCTTCTACTGCCGTTTTGCGTCTGTCTTCGTCAAAATCGCCAATCCAGCCCCGGTAACCGCCGCAGACGGAGGACACCGGCACACCGGTATCCTTCGCAGCTCTTTCAAGCTCCTCAAAATGATTCAAAAACGCATCGCCGTCCGCCTCCAGGGCATCAAAACCCAGGGCCCGCACTTCTTCCAGTTTCTCTTTTAACCCGCCGGGGAAAAACGGTTTATCCTGTGTCGCCAGTCTGATCATTGTCCGTCCTCCTGAAATCTCACGCCCAGTTTGATGCTCAGCTGGGGTTCCTGATCCACATATTTCTCATAGGCTCTGTCCGCGTCCGCAAAATCCACAATGGGGAACAGGATATCCTCGCAGTTCAGGTACCCTTCCATCAGCATTTTCCAGCACACGTCCTCGATCCTGTGCCGGTCCCAGCGGGGATAATCCGGCAGAGGCTCCGAACAGGCCCGGGAAAATACGATTTTCGCGTTGTTAAAATGAGCCTCCCTGCCCAGTTCCAGCATGGGGAAGGGTTTGGCAAAAGCCACAAACGAGATCGTGCCGCCGTAGGCCAGTCCGCGCAGCCCGCTCTGCAGGGCCGAGACATGGCCGCTGGTCTCAATGATCACGTCCACGCCTCGCTTGCCGGTCTTTTCTTTCATAATAAGTCCGATATCCTCTTTGCCGGGATCAAAGGCATAGTCCGCCCCGTTTTTCAGGGCGATTTCCCGCCGGTGCTCGATGGGATCGATGACGATGACGGGGTAAGCTCCCAGATTTTTGCACAGCTGGGCCGCGATCTGGCCTATGGCCCCGAGGCCATAGACGGCCACCGCGTCCCCCGGGCGCACATGGCCGTCCCGGACACCGCCCAGCGCAAACTGGGCCGGATCGTAGCAGACCGCATTCTTCCACAGTTTCAGATCCGGCAGTTTCCGGCAGCGGTAATTGTCCACCGCCTTGATGATATGGGTCTCGCGGATGCCGCCGTAGGAACAGATGATATCCCCCGGCTCATAATCCCTGACCAGATCACCCTTCTCGATGATCCGGCCTACCCACTGGTTGCCCAGATTCCACTCACCGAACACAATGTCCGGCGCCTCGTCCTCTTTTCTCGGCAGAAAAAGCTGCCACTCGCTGTCGTAACGCTCCTTCACATGCACGTTGGCGGCCCGAAACTCCGGAACCTCCGTGCCGTGCTTGGGCGCCGCAAAAAGCACCTTGCATCTGATCTCGTCCGCTTGAATGGGACGGTCTTCATACTCTTTAAAACCCGCCACCCGGGGTTTAGTCGCCACCAGCATTTTGCTCATAACCATTTCCTCCTGATCTGCTGCTTATTTTATTTCCCGGCCAACTTCACGCACCGGTCCGCCAGGGAAGTAAATTCCGTCCGGCCCAGGCACCCGATTCTGGTCATCAGTTTTCCGTTCAAGGGCTTCGTCCATTTCTCCGGTATGGCGGCGGTTCCGTACATCATACCGAAAGCGGAACCGGCCGTCGCACCGTTGCAGTCCGTATCAAACCCTGCCTCCACGGCCAGCCCGATCACCCGGGAGAAGTCCTCCCCGCCGTACAGCAGCGCCAGACAGATGATCATGTCATTGGGGATCACATGGCACCAGTCGTGAAGATTCTTTTCATCATACCGGCCGTGGATCCACCGGATCATCTCCTCCGGCTCCCCGGTGCTGTCGCAGAGCTTCAAAAATTCCGTCAACGCCTCATACAGCCTTGATCCGCCCGGGACGTAAGCCAGGGCCCTGTCTATGGCCTCACGGGCATTTTGGCACACGGCGCTCTCCGCGATCAGCGCCGCGCAGAAGGCCGCCCCGTATATGCCGTTTTTCGTGTGGGTCACACTGGCATCCCGGACCGCCATGGCCGCCGCCGCCCGGGGATTGCCCGGATTCACATAGGCGTAAGCGTCCACCCGTATCTGCGCTCCCAGCCATTCCCGGTAGGGATTCCCGTAGGACGCGGACCGGGGCGGGAGGATGCCGTTTAAAATATTTTTGTAGGCGATCCGCTCGGCCGTGCAGGTCATAAACACGGGCACATTCAAAGTCAGGTACTCGGCCACGTCCATGGGTGTAAAATCTTTCCCGTAATTTTCCAGAATGCCCAGCCCCATGACCGTGTAATTCATGTCATCGTCCTCGGGGGCGCAGGTAATGTTATTCACCCAGCTCACTTTTTTGTTGCCGTAGGCGCCGGGCTCGTCTTTCACGTCATACCGCTTTCGCACATCTTCATCCACGTCGGAGGACAGATAACCGGCAATGGGATAATTCCCGGAAGCCTTCAAAAAGCCCAGGATCCTCTCTCTGTCCCAGCTTTCCACCGGCTGCCCTAAAAGACACCCGGCTGCCCGGCCCAGCCAGGCGCCCAGGATCCGGTCATATAGCTGCCGCTCTGTAAAAACCGGCGGAGCGCTCCCGGGAAACATCGCCATGATCTCCTCCGGAGTCTCCGGCTCCCGATAGGGAAAGGACGCCTCCACGGGCCTGCGGCGGAGTTCTTCACACAGAAACAGGGCGTCTGCTTCCGCCTGCTCTTCTCCCCTGCGGGCCGAGATCTCTCCGGCCCGTTTCTTCAGGGAATCGTCCACCCGCTTTCCTTCCTGGGCGCTCTGTAAAAGCTCCGTATCCAGATGGCAGGCCCGGCTCACATACTCCAGGCGGACGTCTTTTAATATATTTTCCATTGCTATTTATCCTTTCTCTCCTCCTGCCGTCAGGCCGCCGGAGATAAACTTTTCCACCGCCGAGAAGGTGATGACCACCGGGATCGCCGTCAAAAGCGCGGCAGCCATCATGCGTCCCCACACATAGTCCATAGAACCAAAGAGCTGTTTTAAGCCCACAGACAGGGTCAACTTCTCCTGAGAGGATAAGAATGTAAACGAGAACAGGAAATCGTTCCAGGCAATCATAAACACATAGATGAACGCCGAGGAGATCGCCGGCACAGACAGGGGCAGGACAATCTTGTAGATCACCTGGAACCGGCTGAGCCCGTCGATCATGGCCGCCTCCTCCAGTGACTCGGGGATCGTCTCAAAATACCCGGAAAGCATGTAGATGGCCGCGGGCAGGGTAGAGACCAGATCCGCAATGACCACAGCCCACATACTGTCGTTCAGCCCGATGGAAGATACGATCTTGAACAGCGGCACCACCAGCAGGATTCCCGAGAACATGTAGACCACCAGTGTGGATTCCTTGAAAATGATCCGTCCCGGAAACACCAGCCGGGACAGGCTGTAGGCCGCCATGCTGCCCACCACGATGGCGATACCCGCCGTGGTCAGCGCAATCTTAAAACTGTTCAGGAAATAACGCCCAAAGGGGAATATCTTCGGATTCAATACATCCTTGAAGTGCTGGAGCGTCACATCCTTCGGTATGATCTGGGGCGGATAGGCCACCGCCGCCTCCGAAGTCTTGAAGGCCGTGGTCAGCATGATGTAGAAAGGAAACAGTGTGATTACCAGCACAAGGATCACCAGTGCGTAGTGCAGAATCTTCATCGCCAGTTTTTTCTTTCTCATTTCCTCACCGCCTTTCTTCCGAACAGGATCACGAAAGCAAACACAATGACAAACAGCACGATGGTGATCGCCGCCGCACCGCCATTGTCGTGAACCGCAAATGCCGTCTCATACAGGTAGACGCCCAGCACGGGCACCTGTTTGGTAAACAGGTAAATATCGTCAAATTTATAGAAATTCCAGATTGTCCGCAGAGAAATGATCGCCGATATAGAGGGAATCAGCTCCGGGAACGTGATCGCCCAGAAACGGTTCCAGGCCGAGGCCCCGTCCATCTGGGCCGCCTCATACAGACTCTCGTCCACCGCCTGCAAAGCCGCCAGGATCATCAGGAACGCATAGGGAAATACCCGCCAGATATCGTAAAACACCACCAGCATGACCGAGTACACCGGATGATCCTGCCACATGGGCGCCTGCTCAAATATGTGCAGCACATCCACGGTAATATAGTTGACCACACCGTACAGGCCGTTAAACATGTATTTCCAGACATAGACCGTGGCCACCACCGGCGCCACATAGGACAACAGAAGCAGGCTTCGGGCAACCTTGCGCCCTTTGAAGGGCCGGTTCATCAGAAGGGCCACTAAAAGCCCCAGGATCGTGGAGCCCAGCACCGTAACCAGCACATAGGCCGCGGTAACGCCCAGAGACCGGTAAAATTCCGGATCCCCAAACAAATTTACATAGTTTTTCAGACCGATAAATTTACTGGGGCGATGGGGGTTCAGCGCAACCTTCTGGAAGCTTAAGACCACGTTGTAGCAGATGGGGTAAATAATCACAGCGCCAATCAAAATGAGTGTCGGAAGTATCAGCAAAATCCCCAGTCTGCTTTCCCGGCGCTGCATCAACCCGCTCTTTGTTTTTTTCACTTTTACAGATTTTTGCATTTCCACTCCTTTTTTGGTAAACAAAACGACACCGCCTGTATCGCTACCGGCCGCGCCGTTTCCTTAGCTGCCGGTGTACCGGCCCATGGCCGGTACGCCGGCACAGCATCGCTTTCGCTCATAGCCTGGTCCGGGACACCCCGTTTTACTCCATAGCCGCAACTTCCTCTTCCAGGGCTTTCTGACATGCTTCCATGGCAGAATCGATATCCTCACCCTGCACCAGTATGGAATTGATACAGTGGGGGATCAGGAACTTGCTGGATATATTACCCATGGCCGGATTTACCTCACCGTCCTTGACGCCCAGCATCTGAAGATTCTCAAATGCATCGGGGATCAGCGCCGCCGTATCGCCGAAGGCCTTCAGCACCTCATTATCCAGATAAGCCGGGTCATCGGCCACATCCTTCAATACGGGGTTGGAACCGCCGGGAGCCATATGGCACCACTTGATATTGGCTTCCACATTGCCCAGGTAGGAGACAAACTTGATGGCCGCTGCCCTCTCCTCCTCGGAAATCATATTGGAGATTCCCATGGTGGAGGTCATGCCGAAGCCGCCCTGCTCCGTCTTTTCCGGTACGGCAAATCCGATGTCGTCGGCCATACCCTGCTCCACCAGAGCGCCCATAATATAAGTAGAATACAGGGCCATACCCGCATGTCCGCCTACAAAGCCGTCTTTCACCTGCTCCACACCGTTGGAACCGGGCAGGGTGTACTGGTACAGGCTGTTGTAGAATTCCAGCACTTCCTTCATCTCCGGTGTGTTAAACCGGGGAGCTCCGCTGTCGTCGAACAGGTCATAACCTACGGAACCGGTGAAGGAGCTGAAAGACTGCTCGGTGAAATCCGATTCCTCGGTGGAGATCATGATACCGTAAGTCTTGCTGTCCGGATCATTCAGAGTCTCCGCCGCCTTTAAAATATTTTCCCATGTGGTGGGCGGCTCCAGGTTATTTTCCTCAAACATGGATTTCCTGTACCAGATACCGGATACCCAACCTGAGATCGGGACACCCAGATACTGATCGGTTCCCGGCGCTTTCATCATATCCAGGACGCCGCCGTAATACCTGTCTTTTCCGACGGTCTCAATGACTTCTGTGGTCGCTTCCAGATCCAGGGCTTCCTCCGCGTTGAGCAGGCGGAGCATATCCACGCCGCTCTCCACCACGGCCGGCAGCTCGCCCGTGCTGATCATGGCAGAAATCTTTGTCCAGAAACCGTCCTCGGGTATGGGCATCTGGGTCACCTTGATACCGGGGTTCTCCGCCTCAAAGGCGTCGATGATCTCCTGGATCGCTTGTACCCGCTCTTCCTCCGGCTGGCCGTGCAGGAACTGGATCTACACTTCCTCACCGGCTGCCGCGTCGCTTCCGCCGGCCTCCTCCGAACCGGATGCAGAAGCCTCCGATTCCGGTGCTTCCGGACTCTCACTTCCCGTGCCGGAGCTTTCTGTCTTCTCTGCTCCCGCTGACGAACTTCCTCCGCCGCAGCCGGCCAAACCGGTTGCCGTCATAGCCATAGCCAGTACAAGCGCCAACATTTTTCTCTTCATCCTGCTACCTCCATACATTTTCCATATTTTTCCAAAGCGTTTTCGTAATTTTGTAAAAATAAAAAGACCAAGTACTGCCCCATCACACATATTGTATCCTTTATTTAATTTCCAATCCATTCCGAAAACGTTTTCATATTTGCTATACTACACGAGTATTCGGATTTTAATAGAAAATTCACGAACGGGCTTGTAAAATAGTTGAATCGTAAGTATACTACTTATGATTCAACTATTTTTTTGGGGAGGAACATTCCATGATCGGAAGAGAGAAAGAACTGGAAAGGTTAGAACTTCTGTATGGCAAAAACCGTTTCGAATTTCTTGTCATGTACGGGCGGCGGCGTGTGGGGAAAACCACGATCCTGCAGAAATTTTCCCGGGAACATAACGTCATTTTTTACTCTGCCCAGGAAAAAAATGACAGTCTGAACCTTCAGGATTTCTCCAGAGCCGTTCAGCATCACTTTGACGGCCAGTGGATCGCCCCCTTCCCTTCCTGGGAGGAGGCCCTCGCTTACGTGACAAAAAAAACGGACGGACAGCGCACAGTTTTGATCATCGATGAATTCCCATTTCTCGCCGGGCCGAACCCCTCCATCAAAAGCATTTTCCAGCATGAGATCGACCATCACTGGAAAGCGCAGAATCTCTTTCTGATCCTGTGCGGTTCCAGCGTCAGTTTTATGGTCAACGATATCATGGGATATAAAAGCCCGCTGTACGGACGCACCACCGGTTCCATGGAAGTGGAGCCCTTTGATTATCTGGACAGCGCCAGATTTTTCCCCGACTACTCCCACGAAGATCAGCTGACCGCCTACGGCATCCTGGGCGGCATCCCGCGCTATCTGAACGCCTTTTCCGGTGATCGGAGTATCGAGGAAAACATAGCCGACGAGATTCTGGAAAACGGCGCATTTCTAAATGACGAACCTCGGATGCTTTTAAAGATGGAGCTCCGGGAGCCGGGCGTATACAACAGTATCCTTGAAGCCGTGGCATCGGGCTGTAATAAAGTGACTGAAATTGCCGACTGCATCCACGAGGACAAAACAAAATGCAGCAAATATCTGGCTGCCCTGCAGGCCATCCGTCTGGTGGAAAAAAGAGTTCCCTGCGGAGAACCGGAAACCAGCAGAAAAACGGTCTACACTCTGCCGGATCAGTTCTACCGCTTCTGGTACCGCTATGTCTTTCGTAACCGAAGCTATTATGAATGGCTGGGCCCCCAGGACGCTGCAAAAGAAATCATGGCGGAGCTCCCTGATTTTATGGGAACCGCTTTCGAAGAAATCTGCCGCCAGTATCTGATCCGGCAGGCAAAACTTCGAAAACTGCCCTTCATCCCGGCAAAAATCGGAAAATGGTGGGGCAATAACCCGGCGATCCGGGCTCAGGATGACGTAGACCTGCTGCTGCTTGATAAAAAAGGCTCTGAAGCCATCCTCTGCGAATGCAAATTCACAAACCGCCTCATGCCCATGGAAGAATATGATGATCTGGCCACCGCAGCGAAAGCTTTTCCCGGGGAAATGAAAAAAACGCTGATGTTTATCAGCAAAAGCGGCTTCACCGCCCCGGTGGAGCGAAGGGCCCGGGAGGAAGGCGCTATTTTACTTACACTGGAGGATCTGTTTCTATGATTTTTACAGTGATAAAAGACAGAACAGAGGGGCTGTCTACTTCCCGACAGCCCCTCTTGTTGTGCTAAAGTTAAACTTTGTAACGGGTCAGCCCGCATACATGACTTCTTCAAAGAGCTCCCGGTTATAACCCGGATATTTCGTCAGCCCCTTGACCCAGCCTGTCCTGCCCCCTTTTACCTTGACGTGGAGGTAGATTTGGGTATGTTTGGCGTTCAGGTAGATCTTGTCAATCTTGATCTCTTTCCCCTTTGTTATCGCAGCAATCTTCTTTCCGCCCACCTTGTTCAACAATGTCATGGAACGTTTGGCCGTCCAGTAGGATTTCTTCTGGTATTTCAGCGTGGTCTCCGTCAGTTTTGTCTGGGTGGATTTCTGTACCAGCTTCCCGCCCTTGTACTGGTAATCCAGAGAGAAACCGATACTGGCCAGGGAATAGGACATCACGCCATGCTTCACACGGATCGTGTTTCCGGACACCGAGATCTTGCTCACATTGTTGTGATTACCGATCTTCTTCATGTTATAGAGATCCAGCAGCTTTTTCAGTTTATGTTCTTTATTATTATACTTGTAGACAGCCGCCCCGAACACATCCCCGTTGTTCGACTCGGGCACAATGGCTGCAAATACTTCACCGTTTTTCAGCTCCAGCCGGTAAATCGTAATGTCAAGGATATAGCCCGTATCCGACAATACCTTTTCCCCGTTCAGATACACTTCATAGCCCTTGTACTCCTTATAGGTGCCATGGTCCACGGCATCTCCCGACACCCGGAACGTATCCGCCTTCTTATCTCCGGTCATGTCATAGTTCTTATAGGTCTTATCCACCTTGAGCTTTTTGGCCGAAGCCTTTGCCTCCACCGAACACGGCACTGCAAACATCACTGCCAGAACCAGGAGCATGCCCGTCATGATCTTCTTTGCATATTTTCCGCTACTCATTCTCTCACCCTCCTGTGAATATCATCATAATTTATGGTTTGGCCGACCGCCGAAAATCCCCCGTCAGAATGTAAACACCGCCACGCCGTAAGCCGGCAGCCGGTAGGCGAAGGAGAAAGGCTGGCCGTCGCACTCGGATTTGACCGCCGTATAGACTTCCTCCCGCGGTGCGTCTCCACCGTACTTCGGATCTTTGCTGTTCATCACCAGCTTGTATTTCTTTTTCTTCGGCACACCCACACGGTAATCCGCCCGCTCTACAGGTGTGAAGTTAATCACGAACAGCACATTGTTGCGCTTGGTGGGCGACCACCGGACGAAACTGTAGATGCTCCGGAAGCAGTCGTCACAGTTGATCCACTGGAAGCACTCATAGCCGGTATCGTTTTTGCTCAGGGCCGCGTATTTCAGGTACATGCGCTGCAGATCCCGGTAGTAATCCTGCAGATGCCTGTGCTGCTCCTCACCCAGCAGATACCAGTCCAGCTCCCGCTCCTCGCTCCACTCCTGGAGCTGACCGAAATCCTGGCCCATGAAAAGGAGCTTTTTGCCGGGATGGCCGAACATGAACGCGTAACCACATTTCAAATTCTCAAACTTATCGTTCAGATAACCCGGCATCTTATTCAGCATGGAGCATTTCAGATGCACCACCTCATCATGGGACAACACCAGGACATAGTTCTCGCTGAACGCATAAGTCAGGGAGAAAGTCATCTTGTTGTGGTTATCTTTACGGAAATAGGGATCCAGCTTCATATAATCCAAAAAGTCATGCATCCAGCCCATGTTCCACTTCAGGGAGAAGCCCAGCCCGTTCTCTTTTTCCACATCATGGGTCAGAAGCGGCCAGGCGGTGGATTCCTCGGCAATGGACACGGCGCCCGGATTCCGCCCCAGCAGGCAGGTGTTCATATGGCGGAAGAAATCGATGGCCTCCAGGTTCTCGTG